>QMVU01000027.1 GCA_003661265.1 Thermoproteota archaeon
AAAATGAGTAAACCCCTCCTTTTGACCCTATCAGCAATGAGGCCACTCGGTATTATTAGTAGGGTCATGGAAAGGCCCTGTATGAGGGAATACGTTCCGATCTCGAGCCCCCGATAACCAGCGCTCTTCAGGTAGAGTTGCCAGATGACAGCGTAAATTCCGAATGCCATGGTCCACATTCCTGAGCTTGCCAATAGCAGCTTAGCATCCCTTCCAACGGAGTAGTATTCTGAGAGGAATTTCCTGAGACCCTTCATGAGGACCGATTGTTCAGTGAAACCCCTCAATTTAATCCCAACTCACAAAGTTTCATCACAATATGAGTCCCCGCTGGGTAGGTCAAAGTAACTGTATTGCCCTAAGAGAGCAGAAAATTTGCATAAACTTAATTTTTGGATCCTAATCCTTCTCCATATGGTCATCATCAGAGAGGCCAGACGCTCTGATAGGAGGGAAGTGGCCGAATTCACATCGCGGACGTGGAAGTGGGGAGACTACATTATGTCCGTTTGGGACCAGTGGATAAGCGATGAAAAGGGAAAGCTTCTCGTTGCTGAGGAGGGCGGAAAGGTCATTGGGCTCATGCGCCTCGCAATTAGGCCAGAAGGAGAGGCTTATCTAGCAGGAGCTAGGGTTCATCCCGACTTCAGGAGGAGGGGAGTGGCAACTGCCCTCACCAAGAAATGCATAGAATACGCTAGATCTATGGGGGCGAAATTCGTCAGCTTGGCTACGAGCTCTAAGAACCTCCCTGCGATTTCGCTGGTGGAAAAGCTTGGCTTCACGCTGGCTCAAGAAATGATTAAGGTAGATGCTTGGCCGAAGAAATCTGCAGAGCCAAGTGGAGTAAGGATTATGAGGGCTGAAGAGGCCAGGGAAGCGATAAAATGGGTTAAGAGTAGGATGAAGTGCAGGCCAGTTAAGTTCAGGTTCTTCGAGTGGTCAACTTTGAGGTTAGAGGACTTAGTGAAGTATTCGGAGGAGGGATTCGCAGCAGTTCACGGGAGGATTGATGGGATAGCCCTTTACCAGCTGTACAGCACTCAGAACATGTACCTAATGGTGGACTTCCTCATCGGGGACGAGGGAGCTTCTAAGGAATTGGGCCTGTTTCTTAGAAAGGAAGCAAGCTTTTTCAACTGTAAAGGGGTTTGGGGCTACGTGACCTCGGATAAAGGGCTGATTTCAGGCCTTAAGAAGGCCGGATTTAGGATAAAGAAGGAGGGAATGAGAATTTACGAGATGAAGCTCTAACATCAGCGAATTGGAAGCTCCCTGATATTTGAGTTTAGCTCGACATTTCTCTAAGAAGCTGAGAGGCTGTTTTCGTAGCCTTTCTCGGGTACTCCCACAGATCTGTCTCACAGAACACGGGAAACCAGAAAGGAGATGCCGCACCTAGTAGGAAGCCGACGTGAGTTTCGAGGTTTGGCAGGATCTCCCTAAGCCTCCACAACGAGTAGCCGGTGACCCCGCTAACCTGATCATGATCGGCACTGCTCATCAACCTGAAGCATATGTGGGTGTTACACTGGGCCAAAACAGCCTTGGCTACGTAAGCTGGTCTCTGGGTCATTATTATGAACCCTACGTTGTACCCCCCGAGCTGGGATACGCCCATCGAGAGGGCCGTGAGCGAGCCGTTTTCCCAAGGATTACCGTACGTCGGCATTCCCCTTTCTGGAGCGAAGAATTGGGCTTCCTCTATTACATTTATGCACGTAAACTCCTCCCCTCTCGTTGAAACAGCTCTAGTGAATAGCTTGCCCAAGATGTGTGAGAAGGCTATCTGCTGCCTTCCTATGTCGGCATCTATGCTAAAATCGATTATCACGACGGGATTATCCTTTATGAGCTGAAATATGTCTTCGCTCTCCGTCCTCCTTTTGGATAGGAGTTCCAGCTCCCTCTTAGCCTTCGGAGACCTCAACACATATTCTACCCTTCCCTTTACATCTGACCTCATTTTTATGGCCTCAAGCTCCTCAAGAATGGCCTCTGGAGTGACCTCATCTCCCCTCTCCATTATGACCTCTATGGCCGTCCTCACATCCCTGAAGGCGGATGACTTCGGATCTAACCCTAGTCTAAGGGCAACTTCCTCCGGACTAACAGCTCCGGAGAGGAAGGAATCATATCCCAGCCTCACGCCATAACCAGCATCAATGAGGGGGGAGTACTCCCCGTATCTATCGTATATCACGAACCTTGCTGGGGGATCGTTGTCGACCGCTGACTTTATAAGCCTGAGGACGAAGCTCGTTTTTCCGCTTCTAGTTTGACCGTAAACTCCCAAATGACCCTTTGTAATCCAATCTAAGCTTAACGAAATTGGGAGGTTGGAGAAAGGATCCTTTCCCACGTAGATCTGAATTCCCTCTTGGGCTTGGAGGAAAGGTTTTATCCACTCCTCGATACACTTGTATACCCTAGAGTTAGGCGCTATAGGGAAATCTGGAGGCCTAAATTTACCATCCTTTATGTATCCAAGGACTTCTGCTTTCATTAGAGCAACTTCCTGCTCTTTGCCTATCTCAAAGCCGCTCTTAGCTATTACGGCCCCTATCCCCTTTGGGCTCACGGTTGGATTCTGAACAGAGCCCGTTATAACCCTACAAAGACAGAAAGTATCTTCAAGAGGATGTTTTACGAGGCAATACTCCTTAGCCCTGATCTCCTTGTTTTCATTTAAGGCGAATGTGAATTCATCCACTTGAGAGGGGCTTACAACCCTTCCTACGACTTCTAAATCGCTATAGTTCAAACTCCTCACCCCTAACCGGTCTCATGGCTCCAACAAGCTCGGGATTTTCCTTTATTAGCCTTGCAAGCATTTCCCCATAGATTATCTTCAAGAGGTCGGATCCAACGCCAGCTAGCTCATCAGCCTTTATTATGTGGACAGGTATCCCGTCCACAGGATCTGCTTTGGAAGTTTCTAGGACAATGCTGGCTATCTCCAGAGGATCCACCCAGTAGGGGATTTCCAGCCTTATAGGTCCTCTAGCTGCTGTAGTCTTAAGATAGGCCACCCTTATGAAGCCCTCTGTCGTTGGATCCTCTATCGAGAGGTCGGAAAGCTCCCTATACCTCGAAGCATAGTGAAGGAGGGCTGGATGTCCTACTCCTGCCTTTGGCGCTCCCCAAAGCCTCTTAGGGGGAATTGGGCCTACCATATCCCCTGTCTTCATGAGGCGATCCAGGATAGCGGCATCCCTTTTCGACGGCATGATCAGCTGGGCAGCAGGCCTCTTCACAACACCAACTAGAGCTATCCCCCTCTTATAGCACTCGTCTAGGAGATAAAGTAAGGCATCTATGCACGCATTTCTGTCCTCAACATAATTTGTTCCCCTATCAAGGTCTATCTCTCCCTCCTCCTTCCCTTCGCTCAGATAAGGAGGTCTGATCAACAGATTTCCATCCAGCAGGAGGACATCTGGCTCCCTTTTCTCGACGACGGAGAGTGCAACTTGGTAAACCAGACGTTGTTCAATGAGGGAGATCCAAGTTGGTCCTCTAAAGGAGAGAAGCCTGAAGACATGTCCATCGCACAGAGGAGAAGGATCCACAACTCTGTAAACTTTCCCTGTGTAGGCAACCGCAGTTGCAACCCCGAAGTAAAATCCCTCAAGTTCCTTTCCATTGTGACCTCCGTCGACGGCGCTAATGGTGAGGTCAGGGTCCACCTCTCCCATGACTCTGGTGAAGGAAAGTTGCTCTAGCTTCGAAACTGACTCTGCGTCGTCTACTTCTAGGAGAGGGATAGATGAAAGTTGTTTTAAGAGCTTCTCGAAGAGCTTTGGAAAGGGTTGGCTTGAAACCTTTCGCCTCTCGAAAACCCCTGGCAGCTCGGAAATAAGTCCCTCTTCCTCGTTCATTTAAGAGACTAGAGGCATAAAGCCCTTATAAAAACATCTGCGCTTCTTAAAAGTGAACGCAAAAGCTCCTCTTCCTTCGGTAATCAAGACAAATTAGGACCCTTTAAACCACTTTTATTCTGCTCTGGTTGATCCACTAAAGCTCTACCCCTTGGAAATTGCGCAAGCAATTGATGACCTCTTTCGTCTCTAACCTAGCCATTAGACTTGGGTGTTAACTTGATCCCCTCGAAGATATCCCTATATCCCAGCTCTATCAAGCTAAGTTGTCTTGCTGAGGCTTCCTCGTCGGGCTCAAAGCTATATCCACGAATTATGGCTACAGGAATTTTTTCCGTCGTCTGACCTATCACGAGTTCGGCAGCTCCAGCGATCTCATCAGCTACAGCTTGCATTTTGAACCTCAACCTATAACCGTAAGCGTCCACCTTCCTTTTGTAATCCTTAACCGGCTTCATTCCGGAGACGCCTATTGCCATGTCTATCTGGGCATATCTGTGGGGTCTGCTGTAAGTATCGCTTATTATGACGGCGAGCTTTTTGCCCGTAAGTTTCTCTAAGGCTTCTCTGAGCTTTCTTGCCTCTCTATCCGGATCTCTTGGAAGAGCAGCGCATACCCTTGGATCCCCGCAAACGTTGGATCTGTCGATGCCTGCATTCAGACAAATGTGACCGAAACGCGTCTCCGTTATTATGTATGGGGGCCTTATCTTGACTATCCTCCTAGCCTCCCTTAGTATAAGCTCAACGAATTCAGGCATCTTCCTCGTCCTCTTCGCGATTTCTCTGGCCCTGTCCGATGGTTCAATCTTGTTAAGGTCAAACACGAGTCCAAGGGATTTGCTGACGATCTTGTGGGTTATCACGATGATGTCCCCATCTTCTATGCCAACACCCTCTCTCCTAGCTGCTTCAACTATGATCTTAGCCAAATCATCTCCAGCCTTGATGTCTGGAATTGTCTCGAGTCCTATTATTTGAACTTCCTTTGCCATCCTTCCTTGCCCCTCAATAGAATCTAAAAATATGAGCTATCTTTGCTCATCCTCGCTTCATAACAGACAGTTGATGACCGCCAAGATGACCCTAGGACTTCGCTATCCAACCAGCCTTCTCCAAGTCTCTAGCTACCGCTAGGAATTCCTCCCATGTGCATTCCTCTATCTCAGAGGATACCAGCATCCAGGCATCTGAGAGATCCCTTTTTCCATCCAAGGCGTAATACAGGGTATCTGCTATGTTCGCCAGATTTCCCTTCAGAAGATAGGATACAGCTCTTTCCTTTGGAAGCGCCATGATGAACATGCGTCGATGCAGGGGACAAGCCCTTCTTCTCGAGTAAATGATCCCAGTCTTCTTCTTACTCTCAGGTCTTGGTATTCCAGATCCCCTCACCTCGTCAATTAACTTGCTGAAACCCTCCTCGGCAGCCCTCTCTAATTCCTCATATTCGCTCTCAAGAACTGTTTCCAAACTAGTTATCGCTATTTTGTAAGCTTCGGGAAGAGTCCAAGCTCTACTTGAGCTAAACTGACTCTTGTCGCTCAAGAGACTTGAAATTTCCCTGAAACCATGTCTCAATGCCATTATGGATGTGTACTTTATCAGGAATTTAGAACTAGCTTTGCTAGAGCTAGAAGTAGAGAGAAGGGCAGCTGTGGCGACCGAGGCAGAGCTCACGATGGAAAGGGCTGTTAGATCTAGGTTATCTGCGAAATCCATGTCGGTGTGGTAGAATCTGTCAACCCACTCCCCTATGGCGGTCTGAGGCACGCCTACCTTAGGATCTGCGAAAACATGATGATCGCTCCCATCCGCGTACTTCTCCATGAAAAGCTTCAGACCTCTTGGGGAAAGGGATGCCATAACCCTTTCCAGCACCCCGAAGGTCACGAGCGGCATGAAGGAGGGGGAGAAGAAGGGGAAACCTATGACTGCAAGATGTCCTCCTGTCCTCTCTTGGCTTGCTCCGACCATATCTAGATTTAGAAGGGCAACGAGCTTATCCAGGAGGTCCCGATGGGCTGAGAGGTGGGCAATTGTCCCGTAGAACTCCGGGACCCACCACAACCTGAAACCAAATTTCGGTTTTATAGCGCCTTCTTCAACCAATTTCTTCAAGGCAATGGCTATCTCCATGAGACATGCGCTTCCAGATGCGTTGTCATGACCTCCCGGCTTGGGATGGCATAGATGACCGATTAAAAGTACGTCATTATCGGACTCTCCCGGAATCCTGGCCTCAAGAACCTCTAGGCTTCCGTCAAAGAACTCAGAGTCAACCCTATACTTCAAAACAACTTTAGAAGACCTTAACTCGGACTTCAACTTGTTTGCCCATCTTCTTGATATGGAAAAGGCGACTCCCAAGCCCTCTATTTCCCTCCTTAGAGGCCAAAGTCCGGTGTATGGGTATGCATCTGCCGGCGCCGTTTCGCTGTAATAAATCAAGCCCTTGGCTCCTCTTTTAATGACCATCCTGTGGACCCATCCAACTCTTCCTGTGGCTAGAACCAGCTTCCCCTCAACATCCTCTGGATATTCCTCGTCAAGCACTCCCGAGCCTGCATCTGCTACCTCCGCTTCTTCCCATCCATCCGTCGGTCTGCAGTGGGCAATCACCATGGTTGGGTGATCCACGAAGGTTGAGATTAGCTCCTCTCTAGGCTCCTTCATCCAGAGTTCCGCGTCTCTAACGATCCAGCCTATGGGAGCCGGCCAACCTCCACCGTAAAGAGTTTCTCCATCGGCTGGATAGGTGAAAACTTCGGTTTCTATGTCAAGTCCGTCCAATACTCCCCTGACAAATTCTAACGCCTCGTGGTACCCTGGAGAAGCCTGTATCCTATGAAATTTCGATATTTCATGGGCAAATTCCTTTACTCGCCGCCCGGAGACGGCTTTAATTGAATTTTTGACCAATTCAGATAGGGTTGAACCCAAACCCATCGATGGGATCCCGTTCCAACATCCTTTAATGCTAACATCTTCTCCTTTACATGTGCCGGAGTGGGATCAAGTTGTAGGGGAAGTCTCTGATCTCCTGTCAAGGCTGATCAGAATAGATACAACCAATCCCCCAGGGAATGAGACGCCCGCAGCCGAGTTCCTTAGAGACTTCCTCCTGAAGGAGGGATTTGATCCAGTTCTGCTTGAGTCCTCCGAGGGAAGGGGTAACGTGATAGCCAGGCTCACTGGGGAGGGGAAGAAAAGGCTACTTCTCCTCTCACATTTGGACGTTGTTCCAGCAGAACCAAGCAAGTGGGAGGTGCATCCTTTCTCAGGGGAGATAAAAGATGGATTTGTGTGGGGAAGAGGCGCCCTAGACTGCAAGGGATTGGTTGCAGTGGAAGCCATGGTCATGGCGCTGCTCAAGAGGGAGGGATTTAGGCCAAGGGGAGAGGTAATATTCGCCTCAACAGCAGATGAGGAGATGGGAGGAGGAGCTGGGGCAGGCTGGCTCGTTGAGAATCATCCGGAGCTGGTAAAGGCCGAGATGCTGATAAATGAGGGTGGAGGAGCTGGTTTCCCCATAAACGGCAGGACCTATTACTTGGTACAAGTCGCTGAGAAGGGCGTTTATTGGCTCAGACTGAGGACCAGAGGAAAGAGCGCTCATGCGTCGATGCCTGGGGTAGGAGAAAACGCGCTGCTGAAGATGACGGAAATCCTTGAGAAAATAGGCAGGTATAGAGCTCCTGCGGTCCTTCTAGACGTTACAAGGGATTTGTTCAAGAAGTTCGCTGGGGGTGGCCTGAAGTCCTGGATAATAACCAATCCAATGTTAGTTGACAGGGTTCTAGATCTTCTGAGGAGGAAGAATCCCCAATTAGCTGAGTTCTTGAGGGCCATGGTTAGGGCCACCATGGCTCCAACGATGATAAAGGCAGGGACGAAGGAGAACATAATACCTGACGAGTGCGAGGCGGTGGTGGACTGCAGGCTCTTACCTGGACAGGACATGGATTACCTGCTAGAGCAGCTGGAGAAGGCGGTGGGTACCCTTGAGGGACTAGAGATCGAGCCGATCACCCAGTCTAGAGGGACTATTTCGCCTTACAAGACCGAATTCTTCAGGAAGATCGAGGAAGTAATGGGAGAGTTGGATCCAGGCTCTACCTGCGTCCCATTCATGGTCACAGGGGGGACTGACAGCAGGTTCTTCAGGGAGAAGTTCGGCACCTTAGCGTATGGCTTCCAGCCCATGAAGGTGGACATCCCAGTAGATGAATTTCTTAAGCTTCCTCACGGCGTAAATGAAAGGATAAGCCTGAATAACCTTCTTTTCGGAACAAGAGTCCTCTATGAGGTGGTAAAGAGGGTGATGAAATAAATAGGATTACTGCAATGATTTGGTTGAATGAAGATAGTTGACTTGAACGAGGACAACATAGATGATCTCATATACGTCTGCTCCCATAAGTGGCTCTCCGATCCTAAACATCGGAAAGGAATTGAGTTGAAGAAGAAATGGCTTCTTAAGATGATTAAAGAGGTTGGGGTTTGTGCTAAGATAGCTTATCTCGACGATAAGCCAGTAGGTCAGGTGATGTTCTGGCCTGAGAGATCCGATCCCTCTGATCCATATGCAAGGGAAGGAGTCCTCTGCCTGCAATGCATTTTCGTCCCTTTTCGAGAAGCCCAGAGGAAAGGTATTGCAACAGCCCTTCTGAACTCCCTTATCGAGGATTGTAAGGAGAGGCCAGAGAAACTAGGACTTAGTGGGTGCAAGTTCATAGTAACTCAAGCCTTCGATACAGGATTGTACCTAAGTCAGGCGGACTTCTTCAGGAGGAGAGGTTTCAAGAACTGCCCAGACGGGGGGCCTAGCGACCTCTATCTCCTGATATCCGGGGAATATGAGCCGAAGCCTGAGGTGAAGTATGAACCCCTGGAGGAGGACGCCAAAAGGGCCGTCATAATGTACGGATCTGCTTGCCAATTCGGATACGTTTTCGCCATGAGGGCCTACGAGTTGATA
>QMVU01000028.1 GCA_003661265.1 Thermoproteota archaeon
ATTCCAAGACTGAATAGATGATCTATCAACTCTGGTGGGATACCAGCCTCTAAAAGCGACTCTCTGATATTCCTAGCTCTGAGGTTCACTGAAAACCCTCCCAACTAAAATAACCTCTTTTAGCTTATTTGTCCCGAAGTGGATAATAGGAGTTATAATTAGGAGGAATATGAAGGTCGTCGATTCAAGAGGCTCAATCGTGTTTGATAAAATCAAAGCAAGAACTAGGAAACCTTCCTCATCTAGAACAGGAGTCCACTGACCTGGTTTCCTTTTTAAACGCCTCTTTATGAAGGAACTCACTAGATCCCCCAACATTGCCCCTAAACTCTGGAGAAACCCTATGATCTCCCTCCCTTGGATTATTCCTACGATAGTTCCTACCAATAAACCAGCGAAAAAATCCTCTGAATGTCTTGTGATCTCCAAAAAGTCTCTCCCCATCTAACCACTTTAAGCCTAGGTCTAGCGGCTTTCCGCCGCCCAGCAATACGGGCGTAGCATTTGCAAGATAGGCTGGTAGTATGTACCAGAAAGCAGAGATCAAACTTAGATATCTCATTTTAATTCCTTGAATTTATGGATCGAGCCAGAAGATAATTTTACTTGTTCCATCACCCTCTCCTTCCACCTCCAGGTGGAATAGCTCTCCTTTAACCTTGTGCAATTTAATGGAAAGAGATGAAATTTTCTTCAGAGAAACTCCTCCTAATGGATCACCAGTTGATCCTTCAGTAGTTATTAAAAAAATAGTTTGACTAGAAGTTTCAGAAAGATATCTGAGATATGCGACCTGAAAAATAAGCTCTCTATGGAGTTTCATGTAGCGTTTGATGCTATCCTTAATTTTAAGGAGCTCCAATAGGTAAGGAAAAGTAAATTCGTCAAAAACCACTTTCTTGAACCCTTTTGGCATGAAACTCAACTTTAATACCCATCTTCTCTGATCTTCCCAATCTCTCACCGGAATTCTGAAAACTTTCTTGGCAAATCCCTCTCCAACCTTTGAGACCAAACGCCTGAATATTTCCACTGCATTAGAGGAGTCATATAACAGAACTCTATCCTCAGGGGAAACGGTCTGTGAGAGGAGGTACATTACCAGGGTACTCTTACCAGAGGCCTCTGGACCGTAGACCAATATTACTCCTGGAGCCCTAACCATTTCAATGAGTTTTTCCGGCAATTTTCCTTCTACGCTTTTATTCATCAGAGAAACGCCTCTTTCTTAAGGATTTGGGGTAGAGCTTTCCTATCTTCAGGGAAGATCCCTTCTAATTTTTAAAGAGGAGTTCATGAAAAGTATTCGAGGAAGATAGCTTTGAGAAACCCTAAGAAGGTATTGGGCTTTCTCATAAATCCAATAGCCGGTTTAGGAGGACCTGCAGGATTCAAGGGCACAGATCGTCCCGATATAGTTGATAAGGCTCTCCGAATGGGCATAAAACCAAGAGCTCCTAAGAGAGGTTATGTGGCCTTATCGCAGCTCTCAAAGCTTGATATGAAAGTTCTAGTACCTCCTAAGGACATGGGATACGAAATCGCTAGGAAAATTCTTCCACCAGAGAACATAGAAGTGATAAAACTATCAATTCCTTCAAGAACATCTGCAATTCACACAAAGATAGCGGCAAAAGAGATGTTAAACAGGAAAGTCGACCTCTTGATGTTTGTAGGTGGAGATGGGACCGCAAAAGATATCTTAGATGTGGTTGGAAGTGATATTCCAACATTGGGTGTTCCAGCCGGAGTTAAGATCTTCTCTGCTGTTTTTGGGATAACTCCTTCACATTCAGGTGAGGTTGCAAGGAAATTTCTATCTGAAGGACTTCCGCTTAAACTTGCGGAAGTTGTGGACGTTGATGAGGAGGCATACAGGTCGGACCGGCTGGTTATAAAACTATACGGGTACCTGAGGGTTCCTTATGAACCTCAGCTTATACAATCCTCAAAACAGCCTTCTCCTTTAACAGAAGAAGAGAAGCTAGCTAGAGAGAGCATCGCAAGATATGTTGTTGAGGAGATGAAACCGGAGACCCTCTACATATTGGGACCGGGATTAACGGTTTCTGAAGTAGCAAAGCAATTGGGTTTCGAAAAAACTCTCTTAGGAGTGGATGTGGTACTTAATTTCAAACTAATAGCCAAGGATGTTAACGCAATTCAGCTAGATAAGCTAGTTGCAAGGCACAAGGGACCGGTTAAGTTAATATTATCACCGCTTGGAGGCTCAGGTTTACTGCTAGGACGTGGAAACCAACAAATTGGAAACGCTGTTTTATCTAGAATAAATAAGGACGACCTAATAGTTCTAGCAACGCCCTCAAAACTCCATAAACTAAAATCTCTTAGACTTGATGTTGAAAGTGAGCTAGCACGCAAGTTTTCAGGATATCATCGGGTCATAACAGGATATAAAGAGGAAGTAGTGGTGTTAATTGAGTAATTCAGAAACGCATTATGTTATCTCTGCCGATTGTGGATTTTATTCGCTTAATCAGGATTTTCTGAAGGTCCTCACTATCCAGTATGCGTTCCCTACCCGCTGGGTCTCCCCATATGACAGGTTCTAAGTCTATCGGACGAACTCTCGTTCCAGGAATAAAATACGGAGAGCTTATTCCCGCAACGAATAAGATAACTCTGACTCTATCTCCGAATCTTTCGTCCGTATCAACGCCTATCTTGACATTAGCCTTTGGATTTCCCATTTTAGCCTTTACTATGTCTGCTGCCTTCATAGCCTCGTTCATCGTGAGAGTTGGACCTCCAGTAATGACCAACAAAGCTCCCTTTGCGCCTTCAAGGGAGTACTCTAGGAGCTTGTTTTCTATGGCCATGTTTACTGCTTCCTCAATCCTCCTCTTTGGATCATCAGATTCTCCTATACCAACAGCTGCTACACCACCTGCTGATAAGAACAAAGTTCTGACATCTGCGAAGTCTATGTTCATGTAAGTTCTCTTGTTTATGATCTCGGTAATGCCCTTCACCATGATAGCTAACGTATAATCGGCAATTGCTAGAGCATCTTGCAAAGGCAGATCGCCGGTTAGTTCTCTTAATTTCTCGTTTGATATCAAAATTACCGCATTTGCATACTTCTTCAGCTCAGCTATGCCGTCAAGAGCAATTTCCTTTTTATCCTCCCCCTCAACCTCAAAAGGAAGAGTAACTACGGCAACGACTATCGCTCTTTTCTCTCTAGCGATTCTAGCTACTACTGGAGCTGCTCCTGTACCCGTGCCTCCTCCCATGCCTGCAGTAATGAATACTAAGTCAGGTCGTTGCCCAAGAACCTTAAATATCTTATCTCTATCTCGCTCAGCAGCAGCTCTTCCTATTAAAGGATCTCCTCCTGTGCCAAGACCATTTGTAAGCTCTTCTCCGATTAATAACTTGACATCAGCTAGAGCTCCCTCAAGATGGCGAGCATCTGTGTTTATCGCTACGCATCTCGCTCCCTCAATACCTAACTTCATGAGAGTGTTTACGGTGTTTGTTCCAGCCCCTCCAACCCCTACTACAATTATATTGGCATGCCTTTTTCTCTCTAAGACTTCTCTCCTCCAAGGAGCTCTCTCCTCAGGAACCTCAGACAACAGCTCGGGGGGAGGCTTACTGACAACAGGTTTCGAAGCCTTCAAAGCCAAGGCTTCTTTTCTTATTTCCTCCAATTCATCACCTCCTACTCAAAACCAATTATAAACAAACGTACTGCGTCCCTAATCGCCTCACTTCTGCTGCAATATCCATATAACCTTACAATCTCCTCGAGTCTTCTTTCCAAACTTTCTGGAAGATAGAAGGTAACAATTCCCACCTGGATCACCGAACTTATTCCTAAGTAGAAACGAGTATATTTAAGGCAAGCGCCTGATAGACCTTTAATAAAGAACGCTTTTTTGGAATGCAATTCATTGTGATATGATATATAAATATGACTTAGAATAAAGAGACAATAAAGATTTTCCATATGAAAATGGGAATAGAAAATCGAGATAAGGGCTGGACCATTAGAAATTATCAGAATTTATCTAATAACTAGATAGAAACAATGCGAATAACTTTATCTATAGCCTTTCTTTCCACTCCGGCAATCTCGAATAAATTAGTTTAACTTCAATAGAGTTCTCCTTTTTTCACATGTCATTGAGGATCTGAAATTTTATTCCATATGCTTTCTAATCATGAGGAGGTTAAAGATGCGCTATATTCCCAACACCGAGAGGAAATTCGTTAATGTTATGCTGAAAGAAGTTGGTATCACAGATATAGAGGATCTATTTTCAGACATACCTAAGAAGCTCAAACTCAGTGATCCCCCAGATATTGGACATCCCCTCGATGAACCCACCCTATATCGGACTGCCAGAGAAATTCTCTCAAAAAACATAACTACAGAAGAATTCATCTCATTCTTAGGGGGAGGAGTATGGGATCATTATGTCCCCGCTGCTGTCGATGAGATAGTTGCAAAACAGGAGTTTTATACTGCATACACGCCTTATCAACCCGAGATCTCACAAGGAGCTTTACAGGCTATATTTGAATATCAATCTCTTATAGCAGAGCTTACAGGCATGGATGTTGTTAGTGCCTCCCACTATGATTGGTCCACTGCCCTAGCAGAAGCATCCTTGATGAGCATGAGGATCAACCATCGAAATAAATGCTTGATTTCTATGGCGATAAGCCCGGAGAGGCTAAGTGTTCTGAAAACATATCTGGATCCTCTTAACGCTAAGATAGTTCCTCTCTCTTATGATAGAGAGACAGGCTTTGTGGATCTAGAGGACTTTGAAAGGAAGATAGATTATGAAACATGCATGGTTTATGTGGAGAATCCGAATTTCTTCGGAGTGATTGATGAGAATGTCACCGAACTAGCTGACAAAATTCATGAAAAGGGCGCAATTTTTGTCGTTGGGGTTAATGCGATATCTCTTGGAATTCTCAAACCTCCTGGTGAATATGGAGCCGATATCGTCGTCGGAGAGGGACAACAACTGGGCATATATCCGAGCTTTGGTGGCCCCTTGCTAGGCATAATTGCGACTAGATTCGATAGGAGATATGTAAGACAAATGCCTGGTAGGCTTATAGGAATGACATGGAGCAAGAGCGGAGCTAGAGGGTATGTAATAACTTTGCAAACGAGGGAACAACATATTAGAAGGGAGAGGGCTACATCAAACATAACTACCAACGAATCTCTTATGGCAATAAGGGTGGCAGTTTACCTGTCTTTACTCGGAAAGGATGGCCTCAGAAGTCTCTGTGAAAAAATACTTGTGAATACTGCATACTTAATAAAGAAAATTAGCTCAATTGAGGGATTAGAAGTCCCTGTTTTCAATGCAAAACACTTCCAAGAATTTTTGGTAAGGAGTCATACGAGAAAGTGGTCAGAAATACAAAAATTATTGCTAAAGAAGGGGATTTTTGCTGGAATAGACTTAAACAATAGGTTTCCAGGATACTTCGACGATCTTGGGCAAGTAGCTCTCTTCGCAACTACAGAACTCCATACAAAGGCAGATTTGGATAAGCTTATCGAGGAGCTAGGGAGGGTGATGCATGAACGATCTTTTTAGGCAGGCCAAATGGCAGAGAGAAAGAGAATTAATCGAACCAACAGTATTTGAGCTCTCCCAAGGGAGAAGTGAAGGGTATTATCGGTTTTCAATAGAGAAAGAGATGTTAGATGCTGTAGGAGACGTCCAAAAACTCATTCCAAGCAAGTTAAGAAGAGAAGAACTTAATCTCCCGAACTTATCTGAGCCTGAGGTTGTTAGACATTTCTCTAGGCTTGCAGAGATGAACTATGGAGTTGACAGCGGTCCTTACTGGCTTGGTTCATGTACTATGAAGTACAACCCGAAGATTAACGAGAGAATTGCTGCAAGTCCAAAGGTAAGACGTTTGCACCCCTATCAGCCTGAGGAAACGGTTCAAGGTGCCCTAAAGATAATGTATGAATTAGGGGAGATGCTAGGGAAAATAACAGGTTTGAGACATTGGACATTTCAAACTTCTGCAGGAGCTCACGGGGAGTACCTCGGATGCTCAATAATAAGGGCTTATCAGCTAGATAGGGGCGAGAAACAAAGAGATGAGATGCTAATTCCCCTTTCAGCGCACGGATCTAACTTTGCGAGCGCAGCCATGGCGGGCTTTAAGGTAATCAAGATCCCTGTGGATAGCAGAGGATGCACTGATATGGGTGCTTTAAGAGCGGCGGCTGGAGAGAGAACGGCTGGTATGATGATAACTAATCCGAATACCCTTGGGATCTTTGAAGAGGACATCTTGGAGATAGCTGATCTCGTTCACAATGCTGGAGGATTATTATATTATGATGGAGCCAATCTGAATGCTCTTCTAGGAAGAGTTCTTCTATCAGCAATGGGAGTGGATGTGGCTCACTTGAACCTACATAAAACTTTCTCGACGCCTCACGGCACAGGAGGTCCTGGAGCTGGTGCTGTCTTGGTCAGAGATGGTCTCGAAGACTTCTTACCAGTCCCTGTTCTAAGGGAAAGAGATGGACGTTACTACTTTGACTATAACGTACCGAAGAGCGTTGGGAGGATAAAAGCATTTTACGGGAATTTTGAGGTTTTAGTTAAAGCCTGGGCCTATCTGAAGGCATTAGGAAGCACTGGTCTTAGAGAAGTTTCTGGAATTGCGGTATTAAATGCTAACTATGCGTTCACAAAAATAAAGGGAATAAGGGAGGTATCCGTGATTTACGGAGAGGACAGACCTCGAAAGCATGAATTCGTGATAAGCTTAAAAGAGGCAAGGTCTAAGATAGAAGCTCCCGCGCTTCATGTCGCGAAGAGGCTTCTTGATTACGGACTACATCCCCCAACAATATACTTCCCTCCCGTTGTTGAGGAAGCCTTCATGATGGAGCCAACAGAAACGGACAGCAAGGAAGAAATAGATCACTATATCGAAGTCATGCGAAAGATTTTGGAGGAGGAGCTAGAGGAAAATCCGAAAACGGTATTAGAAGCCCCCCATAACTCCTCAATAGATCGATTAGATGAGGTAAGAGCAGCTAGAGAGCCGATATTATCATGGAAGATATACGAGCGTTACTATAAGGGAAATAAGACCTAGGAGGATCTCAATAAAATAAATAAATAGCACTAGCTCAAGCTCTCTCATCTTTCTTGTTCTGAGAAGAAGTCCTATCAAGGAAAGGTGTGGAGGTGGAGTTAAGAACCCGTTTTCGTCTATCCTGGTGGGACGTTTCTCTTTCATCTTCCTCCAGCAAAGTAATTTTAGGAAAAAGTCCAGCGCATGAGGGATCATCATTATCAGAAAGGGAGTAACTAACCCCAGAACTATAGAGATAGCTGCTAGAAAGGCTCCCATTTGGAAGGTTGAGCAATTTCCAGGAAATGCCTTTGCTGGGTAGAAGTTAAAGAGGAGAAAAGCCAAATAGCAGGCTGAGAAAGAGGCTAACAAGAGAGAAGCCATTTTAAATCCCTTTAAAAAAGCAAGCAAAGAGAGAAACGATCCAATTATAACGGACAGACCAGCTTCAAGCCCGTTAAATCCAGCCAACGTATTTGTAGCGTTGACAGAATACGTTCCTATCAAGGCAACAAGTGCCAAAGCTAAATATCCCTTGAAGGAGAATCCCAAGACATCAATGGTGTTAAGACTAGTACCCAGCAGGGCAAAAGGAGCTATTGGGATGAGAACCTTTTCCAAATCTCTGAGAGATATGGTATCATCCAGTAAGCCAAGGAGGATAGCAATCATCGAGATTACTGCTATCAGTTCCCTTAATATGCTTTCAAAATCCACGAAGAAGACGACAAATGTGGAAATGAGAGCTGCTGGAAGACCTCCTATTCTAGGGACGATGACGTCCTTCCTCTTATGAATGTCTCTTGCAACTAGTTTGTGATCTTTACATACAACTAGCCACTTACTAGTCGTTATGTAACTTGTAATGAAACAAATTAAAGGCATTCCTATTAATAGAGGCAATCCTCAGACCCCTAGGCTCTTTCAATCACTACAATCGCTTGGACAGGACACGATACTTCACAAGCCCTACACACAAAGCAATATGAAAGCCTTTCTTCTTTTATTCTCGTCTTATTCGATTCTAATTTATAAATGCCTGCTGGGCACAATTTCTCACATAATCCGCAGCCAATACATCGTTCTATATCAACCACGATAGAAACTCCATGCTCTTCCTGAGCACACATAGATCAGTCCCTTAGCCTCCTGACCCTGAATTTTATTAATTCATGTTACTGTGGCAAGATGATCGATGGACTTAGTATTAGTCTTGGGAATTACGATTATTGCTAGTTACCTACTCACAGACCTCTTACTTAAATCGCTGATACCTAGATTAAGACTAGCTGGCATTCTAGGGGAGGACGTCCATAAACCGGATAGACCGAAGATCGCTGAAAGAGGTGGCTATGCACTGGTATTTGGCATAATGGTGTCCCAGCTAATAATTTCAATGGAGGTGAAGGAGATTCGGAACTACTCCCTTACTTTGCTTTGTTCTACACTGATCGCGGCGATTGTAGGAGCTTTGGATGACATGATAGACTTGGGTGGCAAGTTAAAGCCTCTACTTTCCTTCCTTTCCGGATTGCCCTTAGTAACCTCAGGTCTCTTGTATCCGAAGCCCATCTTACCTCTAATAGGAAGGACAAGATTGCATTATGTCTATCCAACTGTTGCCCTACTACTACCAGGAGTATTCTCAAACGCAATCAATATGATAGATGTTCTTAACGGTATGATGGTCTCGAATAGCATAATCATACTATTCTTTCTGTTTCTG
>QMVU01000029.1 GCA_003661265.1 Thermoproteota archaeon
ATAGAAACAAGCGCTCTGAGAGAGGAGAACATAGAGGAGGCAATTAAGTTATTGATAAGGAAGACCGGTTGTTAGTTATAGAATAATCTATTTGTCGGGCAGTCAACCTGCTTCATTATGCGGATCGCTCCTGTCACCTTGGGTGACAGATCAATTATCTAAAAATCTTAAGAGAATGGTCAAGTGGGGCTGTCCAAAAAACTTTTAGATCGTACCTAATGAGTTAGGAACTTACCAGTAGGGTCGTGGGTCATGAGAGTAAGCGGTCTATTGAGTAGTACTCCAGTTTCTATACCAATCAACCCAAGAAGCTATTATGGGTCATGTAATACTTTTTCATCAGATTTTGACGAGACCCAGCAATTCCCACATAAAAGAAATACAAAAACCATCGTGATTGAAGGAATTCACTCCAGTAGGAAGATCGTTTTATGCTTGCGAAAGAAGAAACGACCTTTTTATAAAGGAGCCTCTTCGCAAAGAAGGGTAGGGAGGGGATAAAAATAGCCTTACCTCCTCTGTTTTCCCATGCCATTGTATTTGCTAACGTAATTGCATTTATGTCAATGTCCGCTACGCTTGCGTTAGCAAAGACTAATGTTCCAAACTTTGCGGTCGCAACCTTCGGTACGATCGGCATTTACATTACTTTCTCGTGTATCAAGCTGTTGGGAATAGGTCTTTACCCTTCGCTTTTATTCTGCTTTGTTGGCGGAGGTCTAGTCGGAGTTCTCACATATATCTTTGTGATTAGGCCCTTAAGAAGGAGAGGGGCAACCAGCGAGGAGATCATGATAGCTACGCTAGCCCTTGATATATTTTTAATAGCTATGCTCAACATTTATGCTGACTATCTTACTCGCAAGTATAAGATCATGGCCAGAGACTTCACTCTTTCAGCTTATGATTTCTCTATTTTTGGATTAGATGGAGTCTTTGTCGTGTCGACCTCTGTGTTCCTCGCTGTCTTGGTTGTTCTACACTTAATTTTCACGAAGACCAATCTGGGAATAGCAATGAAGGCTATAGGTGAAAATCCTTCTTTGGCAGAGTGTGACGGTGTTAACACTGAGTTCCTCTACATAATAACGTGGTTCATAGTAGGAGCCCTCCCAGCTTTAGCTGGAGCTTTCTTCCCGGTTTATTGGATGTCAAACCCTACTACCTCGATGTTCGTGGTCGTGACTGTCTTCAGCGGGTGCGTTTTAGGTGGATTCACTACAATTTACGATGCTGCTGTCGGGGGTTATATCGTCGCAATAGCACAGACAGCCCTTGTGTCCTATCTTTCCAATGTTGTCGGAACCTGGATCCTTTCATACGGGTTCCTCATTCCTCTCCTGATAATGATCGTAACGATATTTGTTTTCCCTGAGGGATTACGTAGCCTATCTCTGGATAGACTCCTCAGGAGTTCTCGATATATTCTGACAAGATTGGAGGGATTTAGATGATCTCAGTCCCAGGAGTAGAGTTCTTCACAGTTCTCGTGACATACATAATAATCTTCCTGATAATAACCCTAAGCTATAACCTGGCATACGGATACACCGGAATCCCAGATTTTGGCAGAGCTATGGCTGCTGGTGCTGGAGGATTCTTATGCGGATACCTTCCCGGTAGACTCATGGCTCGTGTACTAGGCATTCAAGAGGACTACCTAGAGAATGTAATCCTAATAGTGGATAGGATAAATAGGGAGCTTGAGAAAAACCCTGCACTCTCAATAGGACTACTTGTATTGACTCTGCTCTTAGCTGCTCTCGCTGCTGGAGCCTTGGGCTTACTTGCCTCTTTGCCCATATTCCGTGGCATAAGGCTTTTCTATCTGGGAGTTACTCTTCTTTCTATTCAGATAAGTTTCAATACAATCGTATATCACTGGGAACCTATTATTAGGGGAGAACACGGAGTTCCGGTCCCAGATCCATTTGGATGGCTACCTCCGGGTCCTATGCGTTCCATTGGAGTGATCGCTACATCCGCAATTGTCTTGGTTATCGTGGGTTACTACTGCATCTCCGTTGGCAGATCTCCACTTGGCAGACTTCTTAAAGCGGTTAGGGATGATGAAAGGAGCGCTGAAGCTCTTGGCAGGGATGTAAGAAAGCTTTATGTTAAGGTGATGGTTATCTCATATGCCTTCTCTGGAGTAGCTGGAGCTCTCTTTGCCTTTTACCAAGGCTATGTCATCGGTTTGCACTTTGAGAGGGTTACTTGGACTTTTTGGCCTATCGCTATGGTAATACTTGGAGGATTGGCAAGCAACAAAGGGACTGTCATTGGAACGATAGTTTTCATCACTCTGAAGAGATTAATACTGTTTTACAAGGCTGATCTTGAGGCTTTCCTGCCATTCTCTCCAGTTTGGTTGGACGGAGTTCTTCTAGGCATCATACTAATTCTCCTTCTAATATACAATCCCAGAGGCTTACTCCCAGAGAAGCCCGAAATTACAATTTCGAGAGAAGATATCGAGAGGATAAGGGAAGATGTGAGTAAGGTTCTCTGATATCCCATTATTCTCTTTCCTCCTTCTTCTTTTTTGGATGAAAAGTTCTTGTTCTCCGTCGACTATGAAGATGGTCAAGTAGAGCTGCCCATAAGCTTTTTATCTGAGGGATTATTGGTTTGAAAAAACTCATTAATGAGGAAGGATGAGAGATGAAAAAGGAAATTGTTGCAGCACTTTTATTGCTAGTTTTCATAGTGGGATTTGGAGCTGGCTATGTAGTAAGAGGTCCTAGAGCTGCACCTCAAGAAACTCCCTCGCCAACACCAGCTCCACAAGTTGGATTAAGCGGAGAAGTCCTTATAGGGGCACTGGAAGATCTTAGTGGGTTCTTAACTACCTATGGGGAGGATATAAAGACAGCTTATGAAATTGCAGAGGAAGATGTGAACGCATTCTTAGAAAAGGCAGGAGCCAGTTGGAGGATTAGGATAATACATGAGGATAGCGCATCTACACCAGAGATCGCGCTTGAGAAGTTTGAATCGCTTGTAGGAAAGGGGATTAAGATAGTGCTTGGTCCCATGATGAGTCCGGCCTGTGCTTCCATCAGATCGTACGCTGAAGCTCATGATGTGATATTCATCAGCCCATCCTCAACGGCTGTAGAGTTGAGCATACCAGGCGATAACTTGTTCAGGTTCTGTGCAATCGATGATTTACAGGGACCTGCGATAGCATCAGCGATCTTCTCTTCAGGGATCACGCATATCGTCTCTTGCTATGTTGATAACGATTGGGGAGCTGGATTAGATAAGTCCGTGAGCGATAAGTTCATATCCCTTGGAGGAACCGTGATAGAGCACATCGCGTTTGATCCAAACACGATAGAATTTACTCCTACGGTGGACAGGATAGATTCAGCTGTAAAAAGTGCATTAAACAGCGGCGTTCCTAAGGAGAAGATAGGCGTACTTCTCGTTTGCTACAGGCAGGTTACTGACATTTTTGGTATAGCATCCGAGTACCCTGACCTCGCAAGTGTTAGATGGTTCGGAACAGACGGTACAGTCATGCTTCCAGACCTCGTCGACTTGGAGGAGCACCCGAAGGCAACGGAGTTCGCTCTAAAGACGAACTTCACGAGTACCATGTTTAAGGTTCCAATGACTAGAGCCTATAAGCACGTCCACGATGAGATAGTTAAAAGGCTGGGAAGAGAACCTACGATCTACGCGTATGATGCCTACGACTCAGTTTGGATTGTAACTCTGGCCTTATCCATCGTAAACGAATACGATGCAATGAAGGTAAAGGAGATCCTGCCCAAGGTAGCAGACATATACATAGGTGCTTCCGGAGACATCGTGCTGAACGAGAATGGAGACTTGGCGATCGCAGATTACAGCTTATGGCGCCCAGTTAGAACCGATGATACTGTGGAGTGGAAGGAAGTGGGTGTTTACTACGCTACCCTTGACGAGATAGAATGGAGCGAGGGATTTGCGCCATAAGGATAACATACAGAGCGCGATAATACCCACCATCTCCTTTTTATTTTTCTAGCGTTTCTGCTGAAAAAACGAACTCATGAGAAATGGGATGAATGATGGAGAAGCATCAAGACCTAAAAAATAGGGGGAACAACGTGATCCTAAAAACAAAGAATCTTACAAAGAAGTTTGGAGAGCTAATAGCGGTAAATAATGTTAGCGTTGAGGTGAAAGAAGGGTCCTTTTCAGTTCTTTTTGGTCCTAATGGCGCCGGAAAAACGACTTGGATAAATGTGGTTACCGGCTATCTTAAGAAGGATGGGGGAGAAGTTTGGTTCGATGGGAAGGATATAACCAATCTCTCAGCCGCTGAGACCTACAGGCTGGGATTAGCGAGGAGCTTCCAGATTCCTAGGATTTTCCCCAGCCTTACAGTGCTGGAGAACATTCTAATAGCGAGGAGCGAAAATCCAGGAGAAAGCTTTCTTAGAGCTCCAATAAAGCCTCTATGGAAGGAAGCTGAGGAAAAAATCGTTCGAGAGGCTTTTAGTGTACTCAAGATGATAGGTTTAGAGGATAAATGGGATATGTTAGGTGGAGAGCTTAGCGGAGGAGATGCAAAGCTTCTAGATGTAGGAAAAGCGATTATGAGTGGTGCTAAGATGCTTCTGATTGATGAACCAATAGCAGGCGTAAACCCGTCCCTTGCCCACACGATTTTAGACAGGTTAAGGAAAATAAAGGAGGAATACGGTTTTACAATCCTTATAGTTGAGCATAGGCTTGATATAGCTCTAGAGTATGTTGATTACGCTTATGCCATGGCTAACGGAAGGATAATCGCCGAAGGGAAACCTTACGATGTTATACAAACGCCAGAAGTTGTCGAAAGCTATCTTGGTGAGAAGTACAGGTACAGATTGGGGTGATCGGGGTGCTCCAACTGAAGAATGTAAATTCTGGGTATGGTACGCGTCAAATACTTTATGATCTGTCCATGAATGTGAAAAAGGGAAGCATAACGGTAATTATAGGACCAAATGGAGCCGGAAAGACCACTCTTCTGAGGACCATAATGGGTTTAATAGACATTTACTCGGGGGAAATCCTATTTGAAGGGAAGAACATAGTTGGTATGCCGACAAACAAGATAGTGAGGCTTGGCGTCTCATACATTCCGCAGAGAAATAACATATTCGAGGAACTGACAGTGAGGGAGAACTTACTGATGGGGGGCTATCTGTTAAAGAAGGATGAGAGAGAAGCACGCATGGAGGAAGTCCTAGAACTCTTCCCAGTTCTAGGAAGAAAGGATTACATCAATAGAAAGGCGAGCAGGCTTAGTGGTGGTGAGAGAAGGATGTTAGCTTTGGCAAAAGGGCTTATGAAAAAGCCAAAGCTGATTCTATTGGATGAACCGACCGAAGGACTTATGCCAAAGCTTACAATGGAGGTCTACGATAAAATAAAGGAGATACACCAAGAGACTGGGGCACAGATAATAATGACAGAGGAAAAGGCTCAATTCGCTTTAGAACTCGGAGATGATGCTTTTTTGCTTGTTAGCGGTCAGATACAAGATCACAGAAGTGCTAAGGAGATGTTAAATGATCCAGATTTAAGAGAGAAATATTTCGGGATCTTAGGGGTGAGAAAGTGAGCAAGATAACATCAGTTGGAGTCACGGTTTTGATAGATAACACTACCCACTATGAAGGACCTCTGTTAGCTGAGAATGGAATCTCCTTGCTTATCGAAGTTAAGAGCGAAGATACAAGGACTAAGATTTTACTTGATACGGGAATAACTGGGAGTTCTCTAATCAGGAACTCTGAAGAGCTAAGGGTTAATCTGGATGAGATCGATGCTATAGTGATAAGCCATAATCACTATGATCATACGGGAGGACTCCTCAAGGTACTAGAGAAAATAAACGAGAGATTGCCAGTTATTATGCACCCTGATGTTTTCAAACCGAAATACGCGATCCTTCCTAGCTTAGGGATAAAGAAGTTGACATATACTGGTCCTCCTTTCAAAAAGGAGGATGTTGAGAGAGAGGGAGGAATGCTCGTTCTATCGAGAGAGCCTGTGCCTATCATGGAAGGTGTGATGACAACTGGTGAGATCGAAAGATCTACGGAATTCGAAGAGTTAAGAGGATTTTATGTGATCGAGAATGGCAATTTTAAGCAAGATAATTTGCCAGACGATCAAGCACTAGTGATAAAGATGGAGGATGGCAGTATCGTTGTATTTACCGGTTGTGGCCACAGCGGAGTAATAAATACAGTGCAACATGCCATGAGGCTCACGAATGCGAGCAAAGTTCGTGCCGTAATAGGGGGATTTCACTTGATAGATGCTACATCTGATAGGATAGAGAGAACTGCTTTGGAGCTGAAGAAATTAAATCTAGACATCCTAGCACCCATGCATTGCACTGGTTTTAGGGCCAAGATGGCATTTGCTGAGGCCTTGCCGTCAGCATTTAAGGAGATATATTGTGGTGACTTCCTGGAAATACGTTGTTGAGCCGAAAAGTCCATCACCGAAGAAACATTCGGATAACTCTTCTAACTTTTTTCACTACGAATGTAGTTGGGGGAAGAGGAATATGGTTTGTGATCCTTAAATGACAGACGTACCTCCCCTGTTGGCTCCTGTTAGACTAAAACTGTAGATGTGTGGTAGAGTTTTTACCTAAGTATTATGTGTCTGTAGGCCTCCTTTGCTCTCTCAAAACAATAATGTATGTGCTTGAATCTCTCCCTGAATTTCTTTACTTCTTTAGCGACAATCTTAGGATCCTCCTTATCCAATAGAACTCTCTTGTAGAACTTCGCTATCTCCTCCATTTCTCCCTCCTTCATGCCCAGCCTGGTGATTTCCAAGGTGCCTATCCTGATCCCTCCAGGATCTCTGAAGTTCCTTCCTCTCTTGATGTCCCAAGGGAGTAGGTTTCTGTTCACTATTATGTTGGCTTCCTCCAGAGCTTTCTCTGCCCACAACCCGCCTCCTATTTCAGCGACATCGACGAGGACCTGATGACACTCTGTGAAACCCTTGTCAGCTCCAAGCACATTTAAACCAGTGTCATACAATGCTTGTGCAAGGGCCTTTGCATTCCTTATAACTTGATCAGCATACTCCTTCCCAAATTCTTTGATCTCTGCAAGCGCCACAGCTAAGGCCGCAACAGCGCCAAGATGATGATTGCTTAACAAGCCGGGAAAGCAGGCTTGTTTTATAAGTTCAAATTTTTCGTCGTCATTTGTGACAATCATCCCGTGTTGAGGTCCTGGAAGGGTCTTGTGGGTGCTCATGCTCATGGTATCTGCGCCTTCTCTTAGGGGATCTTGGAACCTTCCAGCTGCTATTAGGCCAGCAAGGTGAGCAGCATCGTAGTTAACGACGGCTCCCATCGAGTGAGCTACCTCAGCTATCTCCTTTATCGGTTGAGGGAACAGTATTTCAGATGCTCCAAACATTATGAGCTTTGGCTTGTACTTCTCCATCCTTTTGATGGTTTTTTCGACGTCTATGTTCATCTCCTCATCGTTGAACGCTATGTACTTCACGTCAAGCCCTCTAACCGCTCCAGCAGTCCCCCCTATCCTCGTCCCCTTTGACCCATAGAGTGGTCCCATGCTTATATGCCCTCCCTTGGTTATTGGGAGGGCCATGATAACATCCCCGGGCTTTGTAAAAGCAGTGTATATTGCTAAATTGGCTACCACTCCACTTATTGGCCTGACATCCGCGTGCTTTGCCCTAAAGATCTCCTTGGCAAGCTCCATGGCAATTGTTTCGACCTGATCTATGAACTTGCAACCAGCGTAAACGCGCTCACCGACCCATCCCTCAGCGTACCTGTGCTCGAAGTCGCAGATTAGGGCCTCCCTGACCGCGTAGCTGGTTACGTTCTCGCTGGCTATCATGGGCAGGGAGCTATCAAACCACTTCTGGTGCTCCTCTATGAGATGAAATACCTTCTCGTAAGCCTCCCTAGCTTCCACAATCTCACCCATGCTCCTATGTCTCCTTAATAATTATATTGAGTATGCTCATGTTCGATTTTGTTTCCGCTCTCCGCAAGATTACCAGTAATTGCAACTGGCACTCGTTGTGAGTTAAAGAACTAGTCTATGTAAGGATCGAACACAAATATGTTTTTATAGCGCTTTTCACGTTGAAGGGTCTTTAAGAATATCTTGCTGCAATTTTAGGAGATCACCCATCTAATCTAATGTATGAGAGCTGTTTACTGGGATTAACATCTGAGAGAGCTCATACTTCATGGAGCCTTGGGTCTTCCTCTATGCAGAAAGTCACAGACAACAGGTATGATAGCCCCTGCCTTTAGAATTGCCGTTGACAAGGTGCACAATCCTATCCTCTTTTGAAAATGTGTACCGTATCTCTGAACATAAGCTGTTGAAATATAAGGAAGGAATCTGGCCGCAGGATACCCATCGGATGCGCTTCAGATAAAGGGCCCTCTGGTCATGCTTACCTGCCCAAAAGACTTAATAACGACCCTTTCTTCTACGTAAAGTAATACAACGACGGGGAGTTGAGAATGGACCGCCAATATCCGTTCTTGGCGTAGATATTCGTAAACTTAGGCCCCTGTTGCTGAGATCTCTGAACAAAAATCAACTGCTTATCCTCAGGGAATTGTCCTTCAACTTAGATAGGAGCCTAACTTCAGTCCTAATCGACATTTCTAAGACAAAGGGGGTCCCATTATCCACTCTTAAGCTAAATGCAAAGGTTTTGAGGGGTCTGAACCTAATATCGATAAAGGAGTATGACGGGAGGAGGCTTGCTGAGCTTTCAAGTCTTGGAAGGCTTGTCCTGGAGATAATAGACGGC
>QMVU01000030.1 GCA_003661265.1 Thermoproteota archaeon
CTCTAGGACTTCGTGATCTGCATCTCTAGGGTCCCACTCCCGAACCCTTAACCCATATCCCGCATTTTCAAACCCATTCATGTGGGGGAAAAGGGCCAAATCCTGGAAAATGAAACCGATGTTCCGTTCCTCGGGGGGCTTTCCTAGGATCGACTCTCCATCCACCAGCACATCTCCCTCATCTGGCTCCACTATCCCTGAAATTACCTTGAGGAGGGTCGACTTGCCGCAGCCACTGGGACCTATTACAGCCATGTATTCCCCGTCATTTACGTGGAGGTTAACTCGATCTATTGCTATAATTCGACCGTAGGTCTTCCTGATGTTAACGAGCTCTATCTCCGGCATTCAAAATCACCTCTTTGACCTCAGGATATCCTTCTACGGTCTCCAGCCTGTAGAGGAGCACGTCTTCTGGGTCTACGTTAATGAGGACTTCATCTCCTTTTTTTAAGCCTTCAATTCTCAAAGTAGGTAACTCGCTCACCATTCTTAAACCATTGACGTTCAGGAGGATCTTAGTCACCCTTCCGAAGAACCTAATTTCCTCAACGGAGGCTCTGATGGAATTTGTTAATCTTTCCTCTGCCTGACATATCTTCACTTCCCTTGTCCTTATCGCGACTAAGACGTCGCCTTCAAGCTTCGAAGAGCTTTTTAGCTCGACGCCATCTATCCTCACCACCCCTTTATCGGCATAGCCTATGTAGAAATTGCTCTCTCCTATGAAGTAAGCGGTGAAGGGATTTTCTGGAGCTCTAAATAGCTTTTCTGGAGGTCCCTCCTCAAGAATCTTACCCTCCCTTAAGACAAAAATCCGGTCTCCTATACTCATGGCCTCCTCTTGGTCATGAGTTACGTGTATTACGGTTAAATTGAGGGCCTTGGCCATTTTCCTGATTTCATACCTCAACAAGATGCGAAGCATTACATCTAAAGCGGAGAGGGGCTCGTCCAAGAGAATAAGATCGGCTCCAGATGCTATTGCTCTCCCCAAAGCAACTCTTTGTGCCATTCCCCCACTTAACTCATGGGGATAAGCGTCAGCCCTCTCAATGAGGCCAATCATGTTTAAGATCCTCCTAGCTATGACTTCGATGTCTCTAGGATCCCATCCCCTGCTGGTTGGACCAAACGTAATGTTCCCCCACACATCTAGATGGGGAAAGAGCGCGTATCCTTGAGGTAAGTATCCTACTCCCCTCTTCTCAGGTGGGATGCCTGTGATGTCCTTCCCATCCACTAAAATCCTCCCCCTCGCTAGAGGGACTAAGCCGCAGATAGCCTTCAACAAGGTGGTTTTCCCTGCACCCGTGGGACCAGCGATTATGCTGTAGCTTCCATCCTCTATCGTGATGTTAACGTCCTCCAGCGCAACCTTCCTTCCATATTTTACCGTAACCTCTCTTAGCTCTACTTTGGGCAATTACTCACCCCTCCCTGTTCTCTTCAGAGCGTAAAGCAATACTCCAGAGATGAGAAGCAGGATCATGCAAGATATCCCTGCAACGGAGTAAGCTCTCTCGCTTACAAGTTCAACTATGTAAACGGGGGCAGTTAATGCCTTCGGAACAACCGAGATTGTTGCTCCGGTTTCTCCAAGGCTTCTTGTGAAGGACAGAATAGTTCCAGCTACTATACCTGGCTTTATTAGGGGAAAAGTTATTTTTCTGAACGTCTTAAGGGGATTTGCCCCTAAGGTCCTTGCGGTATCCTCTAACGAAGGATCCAATTGTTCCAGGGATGCTATCACATTTCTCACAAGCAGAGGTTGAGTAAAAGAGATGTGAGCAAGGGAGATAACTGCTAGGTCAGAAAGACCCAAGGCAATGCCTTTACTCCAAAAAAGGGAGATAGAGAAACCCAAAGCCGTAGTAGGAACTATTAGGGGTATGTTTACCATGGCATCCAGTAAGCTAGCTGCAAGCGAGGATTTAGACCTCGCGATAAAGATAGAAAGGGGAATGCCAGTTATCAGGTTTATCATAGTTGCAATCGAGGCTATTACGACGGAGTTCCATATTGCTGTAAGAAGACCACTTGGTAATCCGTCCGCATTTAACCAAAGAGGGAAGAGGGCTATGAACAGAGAGGGGGCAAGGACAACGAAGATGGGAAAAAGCACGGAGAGGAAGTCTCTGAGGGAAGTGAAGGGTCTTTGACTAAGCCTCCTCTCCCATAACCATATTTTTCGAATGGGAACTCTCCACCTTGTTGCGAGGGTTCTAAATGAGTACAGAGCCAGTAAGGAAGAGATAATTAGAATAGCACTTAGGATACCTCCTGCAAGTAAGAAAACTTCTGCCTGGGTTGTCGCCGCCTTCCAACTCTTTATTAAGACAGGACCGGTGCGCTCCACGGCCTCTATCACCGAGAGGGTTACAGCTGTCCCTCCTGTTTCGCTCAAGCTTTTTGCAAAGCAGAGGATGCATCCTGCAATTATGCCCGGCTTAGCTATGGGTAGGGTGATGGTTCTGGCTACTGTAAAGGGATGGGCCCCCAAAGTACGGGCAGCTATCTCATACTGAGATTTCACCGACTCTAAGGAAGCTATAAGCGTCCTTAACATATAAGGATAGCTCATTGCCACATGTAAAGCAACCACGGCCCAGAAAGCGTTTCTTAAATCAGCTAACCTCAACCAAAACATCGCTACGGAGAAGCCCAGTGCAGATGTAGGAAGAGCCATTGGAAGATCTAATAACGTGTCGAGGAGTCCCTTTAAGCGAAATTTCTTCTTTAAAAGGATCCATGCCATGGGAAGAGCGGATATCAAATCTATGACCGTGACAGTAGCCGCAATAGCGTAGCTGAAGTATATCGCCCTTTTCATCTCTCCCATTATCTCAGAATTACTCAAAACAACGGGAAGCTTATCGTAACTCCCTGCCAAATAGATGAAGAGATATATTGGGGGTATTAGGACGAAGAGAAGAAAGAAGCCGACCACTATAGAGTACCAAGTAGCTCGTAAGATCTTATTGGATGAGAGTTCTTCTATTAGCCCGATGCTCATCTGGTGCCCTATGGGGTGAATTCAGGACATCCTATAAGCTTGTTGTGGCCCGCCCATGGGCCCGTATGAATAGCCAAATTTATTTACAGAAGTTTCTGAATATGTTTATATAATCCCGAATTATTTAACAAATGACAATTAGAAGAATCCTAGGACGGGAAGTCCTAAAATCTCTTACTGGATAGTGGAGCGGTGATCAGAGGTGGACGTGTTCAGGACATCGGAAGGATACATCGCCGTTCTCCCCCTAAGGCTATCGATGCCACTAACTGAGATGCCGAAAAACCTTGTCGAAGGAGGAAGGGTTGTCTTCACTAGGCTATCAGCGGTAATTTCCTCAAGACATGCGGCCATAGCAACATATAGGGCTTTGAGGGCCTTTAAAGAGGGAAAAAACCTGGCTAGAAATCTGGAATTAGAAGTAGCGGTTTGTCTTACCGGAGAGAGACAGATCCATAGGGCGCTAGCTCAAACAGATCCTATAGGAGCCGATAGATTGGTTTCAATCATAATTTCCCCGCATCCATTGGATTGGGAGGGCGTTGCGAGGAGAATATGTGAAGTCCTGGGGGCCGTGCAAACATCAGACTTTTGCTCCGCAGAAGATCTGGCAAGAAAGTTCGGCGTACATGACTTCTCATCGTGCTCTGGGAGATTAGAGTTCCTTATATTGGAGAAGGCAGCTCTAGTTGAGCTTGAAAGATAGCCCGCTAGGGGATCAAATTAAAAGATCTCCCCACAAGAGCTACTTGGTGTTGTACAATTGACTTCTGATGATATGCAGTATGCTCAGGCGAAGTATAGAGAGCTTGTCAGCAAGATAGAGTCCCTTAGGACACAAATAGCAACCCTTGAATTGGATCTTAGGTCTATGGAGGAAGCTCTAAGAAAATTAGAGAAAATTGAAGGGGATACAGAAGTCTACGAGCGGGCAGGGCACGTTTTCATAAAGAGAGACAAGGAGGAACTTGTAGAGGATTTGAAATCGAGAAAAGAGCTGACCAAAACCCTGCTTGAGAAGTACAAGAAGGAGGAGTTAGAAGCAAGAAAGGAGCTGAAACAGCTACTCGAGAACCTTGGGCTCTCCCAGACACTCTAAAATCGTCTCAATGAATCTTTCCTCCTCACCTTCAGGGATGTAACCTCCGGCAGCGTGCCTATGACCCCCTCCGATGCCTCCAACCCTAACACAACTCCTCCTCATCAGGCTATCAAGGTTTATTCCAACCCTAACACCGGCCTCCGTTAACCTTGCGGATACCTTTACAAGCGATCCGCTTTTTGCTAGACCGATTACCATGAAGAAATCCTTTGAGAACTTGCTTCTTGATAATATGGACGTTAGCGTCCCTATTAGAGTATCCCTTATCTCTTCCCCGCCTAACAGGAAGAGGACGCCTTTCTCCTTCCTGGTTCTCTCACCTTCCATTATTTTAGATAACGCTTCCGCGAGGACTCTTCTGTAATTAGAGAGGGTCTGCAGAGCCGATTCAAGAACAGTTCCCCTAAAGCCCATCGCCAATGCTATACCCAAATCAGGCCTCCCCATCCTGCCGCAAGCATTTAGAAGCGTTGAAAACCCACTAAGCTCCCTCGTTGGCGATCCTATTGGCTCGGAAATGGCTAGGTATACCTCACCGTAGAGATTTGTCAGCGCCGAAAGGCCACTCTCTCCCCTGGAAGCTATCTGCTTTACGATCTCGTTGAAAAGATCCCTTTTCTGCTCGATAGTTAAATCGGAAAGCCTTATGGCTCTATCTCCTACTTTCAGAGGGATCTTAAGGCGTTCTAATAGGTTTACAGCTTCTTTTGCTTCCTGAAACAATCCAAGAAGGTTTAGATCATAAGTCCTCTGCAGGGCTGGTACTAAGGGATAATCTGGGCCTCCAAAAAGTCTCAAGTCCTTTTTAACTTCAAGGACACCGAGTTTCTCTGCTAGTCCCACGAGCAAAGAATTTATTCCAGTAAAACCAGCTTCGGAAGCCTGTTGGTCTCCTAAAGCCCCAGTTATTGCCATAATGAGGCTCTCATCGTCCCTTCCAATTAGGTGTCTGTATACAAGGTAAGCGATCCCTGCGCCACTTATCTCATGGCTCCCATCTATGCCTTCATTAAATGGATTTAACAGATAGAAGCCGCTATAACTACCTTTGACGGGGGGATGGTGATCTAACACAAGAACTCTCTTTTCAGAGTTGAGGGCTTCTCGAATCTCTTTTAAGTACCCAGCACCTAAGTCAAGGAATATGAAGAGGCCGTACTCCTCGGATGTTATTTCTGAGATGAGTTCTTTGCTTAAAAACTTCACAGAGGAAAGGTGAAAGGGGATCTTCAGTTTTCTCAAGGCTTTTGCAATTAATCCTCCAGCGCATAAACCGTCTGCATCTATGTGCGTGATTATCCTTATTGGGGTGCTTTTCCCAACGCTGTAAATAATTTCTGCGACTTCCTTAGCTTTCGAGTTTAACGACTCCCAAGCTCCCTTACCTTCCATTTAGGAAGCTCCCTCTTAAGTGATGATCATTTCTAACATGTTCGGATCATATTTCCAATCTTTAGGAAGCTTTCCCGTCCTTTTGTAGTATTTAACTAGCCTCTTAATCTTGGACTCGGTGAGCTGAAGCCCCCTTTTTGAATGGAAGTCCTTTCTATGGATTTCAAGATGTTTCCTAATCTTATAGGCCTTTTTCATGAGAGAAAGGAGATCTTCAGGTATTTTTTGGGCAACTCCCTGTTCTTCTAGGATTTCAGTTATCTTCTTACCTACGATCTGTTTGACAGATGGTATGCCGTAGACATCCCTTAGGATCATCCCTATTTGACTTGGAGGAACTCCCTTCCTTCCCATTTTGACGATCAATGAGACTATCTCCTCTGGCTCCATGGAAACCCATTCAGGTTTCTCTTTGTGGGGAAAATGCCCGTGTACCTCTTCATCTCCCTTTTCCAAGGGGTCCACCTACCCATCCCTTGTTATTTCAGGGTTTTTTAACTTTTCTTGAGAACCAGGAAGCCATGAGCTCAAGAGATTTCCTCCTATGAGAGACCAAATTCTTTTTATCCCCTAACTCAGCGTACGTAAGGCCTCCTACTCCTTCTGGGATGAAAATAGGATCGAAACCCCACAAAGCTCCACGGATGGATTGGGCTATGAACCCGTTTGTCTCGCCGCAGAAGGTATAATGCTTATCGTCCACGGCCAGGCCTATAACAGATTTGAAAGTAGCTCTTCTGTCCTTAATATCCTCCATCAACTTCAATATCCCCTCGTTACCTAATGTCTTGAACACGTACGATGAATAAGGTCCCGGAAAACCGTTTAAGGAATGGATGAATAGTCCAGCATCTTCTATGAAAAAGGGCTGCTCAACCCTCTCGCTTAACCATTTCAGCGAGTGTAGGACAATCTCCTTGAGAGTATCAGCCTGAATTTCCGGATATTTCAGTTCAATCCACTCGATTCTGAACCCATAGTTCTCTAAGATGGTCTCTGCCTCTCTGAACTTGTGCGGATTGGAGGTCACGAATCTCAACGTTTTCAAAGGATCACCTCATCTCACCTTGTATCTCCCCCTTCTTTCGATGGCATGAAGCCTTGAAATGATCTCTTCAGCTCCCTCTCCGAGTTCCTTGCGGTATCCCTCAAGGAACTTCTCTACTATGAAGTCCCTCCTTCTTGGATCTATCGCTCCAACGGATTGCTTAAAGACGTGTAAGTCCACAGCCCTATCCTCGCAATCTTCTGAGAACTCAACGAGTCCAAAATCTATCAAGCAAATCCTTTCTTTGTCCATCAAAATGAAGTTTACTCCAGTTAGGTCGTTGTGAACCAAGCCTGCTTTATGGAGCTTACCTACAATACCTCCCAACCTATTCGAAATTATAGCTAGCTCTTCCTCGCTCAGCTCAATTAAAGAATCCCTCAAACTAATGCCCTCAACTTTCTCCATGATGATTTCATAGTCATGAACGTCGAGAACAGAAGGGCATGGAACTCCAAATTTCTTAGCTCTATGTAAGGCTCTTACTTCCTTTGAAGTTCTCTTCTTCCTGAGAAATACATCCAGCTGAGTGGTCCGGTACTTCTTCTCTATTCTAACTTTCTTGATGGCTGGGATTCCGAAAAATTCAGTTTCATAGATTTTCGCCTCTGCTCCACTTGCTATTAGCCTTTCCATCCATATCTACCTCTCAGGGGCACAAATGCGACATCTGCTACCTCTCTTACACTGAATTTCTCCTCACCTATCTTATCAGCTACGACAAGTCTCTGGGCAAAGAATATCCTGTAGGCAGATCCAACGGGAATTACAATTCTCCCTCCTACCTTCAACTGATCCATCAAGGGCTTCGGAAGAGAGGGAGCTGCTGCTGTTACGAGAATCCTGTCAGCCTTGATGTTAAGGGGAAGGCCTGAACTTCCGTCGCAATGAAGGACGCTCACTCTATCCCCGTATCCAGTCTCTATGAGATTTTTCCAGGCTCTAGCTGCGAGTTCTCTTATTATCTCAGCTGAATACACGTGCCCCCACTTCTCTACAGGCATATCGCTAGGAGCAACTATTTCTGCGATGGTGGCTGCGTGATATCCGCTTCCAGAGCCGACCTCGAACACTATCATCCCCTCTTTCAACATAAGGAGTTCATTCATCATGAAAACCATGTATCGCCCGGATTCCTTACAAGGAATCCGTGTGGCGCACTTATGGTCTGACCCTCTCCTATGGGAAGCGGAGTATCTTGATAAGCAAACTCCCTTTGGCTCGGCGGAACGAACCTCTCCCTTGGAACCCTCATAGCAGATCTCTTTACCGATTCTGATCTGATAATTCCTTGCCTAACTAAACTCTCAACTAACCTAATTCGCCTCAAGGCATATTCCTCATCCTTCTCAACCATCTCTTTTTTATGGAGGGTGTAAAGAGATAACTTTGTTGATCGAGGAAGTTATACTCGCTAAGGGGCATCCCAACATAACCGGCAGGCATAAGACGACTATAGAGGTCACTAGGGAAACTGAGATATCGATTAGAGCCGATTGCGTAATTGGAATAAGGGCTAATAAGGCTGTTGTAGACCTTTGTCCCGAGCTGAAGAGGCATTTACTAAGCGGCGGTCAGATTGAAGTCATTATCCTGGTGGGAAGTGAGAGGTTCTCTTTTACGGCATATGGATCTCCGAAACTAAAGCTTTCCTCAGATAGAGAGATCGTATTCAGAAAATCGTCATATGTAGACGATCGCACAATAGCTATAAGGTCAACAGCAGCTGCTAAAGACGTTCCTAGGTCCATGATCAATTTATTGAGGAGAGGAGAGGACATTACAATAAAAATCAGGGCTCTATGCTGATTATTTCAGAGGTCTCAGGTTTCCAGTGATCTTATCTATCTCCTCATCATAATACGGACCTATTGCGACCGCAGTGAGGGTTCCAGGAGGCAATTCTGTCAAACCAGCATCTCTAATTAACGCTCTTGGAATCCCTAGAAGCCCAGCTTTCTCATAGATCTCAAGGAGCTCCTTCTCGCCTGCAACTAGGACTACCTTCTTACTTCCTTCTTCTCTCCAAGCGCGCCAGATATCTGGAACCATTTTTCTGGCATTTTCAAAGGCCTCGCATGCTGCATGAGCAACTTGAGCGGCTATCTTGCCCCTGCTCATCTCTATATCTCCTCTGACGACGATAACCTGTTTGTACCTAAAACAGCGCCCTCTGGCTTTCATTGGCATCACTCCTCAAGATTTGTTTTTATCTAGGGTGGGGTAA
>QMVU01000031.1 GCA_003661265.1 Thermoproteota archaeon
CTTTCAATGGACATACCCCTCCTGTTCTTGCTTCCAATTGGAGTTTACGCCTGCTACAAGGAAAAGCCTAAAGGCAGCCTTCTGATTGGGAGCTTCCTAGGCTTTTTCTCCATACTCCTTACCTATGGCTGGAGGTACTTCATTCACGCGCCTCTGATAAACTCCGCCGTAGCAGCTGTTGGCTACAGGAAGGCCCTAACGAAAACCAGCAGAAAGGTGGTCGTATCAGTTACTTTAGTTTTCCTAGCCTTGAACTCGCTTTTCAGCCTTTCGTTATTTGGCGTAGGAGCTGGAGGATTAAGAGGACCAGGATTCCTGGAGCCAGCTCCTTTGGTAAGGGAACTTACCACGATGGTCTCAGAGGAGCCGAAGGCCTGGGGAAAGTTCGGTCTAAACAACCCTGATCTAATTGCAGTAGCCAATTGGATAGCGGAGAACACGGAGGAGGACGAGATAATACACGTCATGGTTGGATCCCTTGCAGATGCGATAACCCTCCTAACAGGGAGAAGGACGGATCACGGCATGTACCCAGAGGTTAGAACTGAGGAGATGTTCGCTGCAATCTCTCAGGGAAGGAAGAGCGGAATATTCGTGTTAACGAGGGATCAGTTCGATAAGATGAGGTTCTTCTCCATAAAATCAGAGGTTCTGGCCGTTTTTGGCGAGTTCATAATAGTTTACGCGACCGGTGAGCTTAGGCCAACCGACATCCTAGCCAAGCCGATTTCCCTGTACATAAGGCTGCCAAGCCTGGAAAATGGGAATCAAGAGCTCCTTAAAGCTTGGCTCGACCTGGTCAATCAGATCAGCCCGAAGAAGGTTTCGGTGGGGGTCCATCAGAAGGACCTAAGAAACCCTGTTCTCCAATCATTCTTGATCGAGATCAAGGAGATCGCAGGCGAACTAGAACTCTCCGTTCTAATGGTCAATCCTGACACTATAAAGGAGGACATAGGATTCCTAATTTCCCTATCCGGGGATCAAGTGGATTCCCTGAGGGTATTAGCAAGGCCCGGTCTGATCACTCCAGACCTGCTCAATAGCGTCAGGGAAGAAATAGGACATAGAGAGCTGGGCCTGGGAGTTATTGGACTCCCAGGAGAGGAGCTAACTAGGTGGAGGGATCCAGATGCCATCTTAGAGCAGGTCGATTACCTCGTAAGACACGTGCCGCCCTCAGCGGACTTCATCCTGCACGCGGTGGAGGCCGATGTTGAGGAGCTCGAGAGACTTGACATCAAGAAGCCTATTTTTGTCCAGATAGACCTATCCAGAATAAAAATGAAGGAGATTAACGTTCCTATACTGAATCTAATAGCTGCAATCCATCAAACAAAGGCTTCTGGCATAATATTGGAGTTTAACAACCCTTACATAGCATCAAAGATCTTAGAAATCCTCAGAGTCCCATCAATTCACACAAGAGCGTGAAAAACTTTATGGGGCTATTCCCCTAGGAAGAGTTGAAGGTTCAAATCGTACGAGGGAATAGCGGACAGCTGAGATAGCTATGTCTGCGCAATAGATCGGAGGTGATGTTCTTGAGAAGATTGCTCCTCCTGACCGTTGCTCTGATGCTATTGCTTCCAACAGATCCACTTCTTTCAAGGGAAAGAAGCTCTGGGGTGATAATTTCAAATTCAGTTGACCTCCCAGCAGCGCAGAAGCTTAAGGAGTTCCTGGAGTCTCAGGGGTATGGTGTCGAAATAAGGGGGCCTGAGGAATTTTGGGACCTAGTTTCGGGTGGGGTAAACCCAATATTCATCCTAGGAGGACCAGACGCATATGAAGGAATTGGAGAGATCACAAGGCAATTCTTAACGGAGAAAGAGATCGAGAGACTTAGATCTTGGAGGGGATTCGGGAACTTCTACATCAGGATCATGAATAACGTTGAAGTGATAATTCTTGCAGGAAACACGAGAGAGGAGACTTCCCAAATCGTTGAGGCCTTTAGAGACATAGAGATACTTGAGGAACTGTTTAAGAAGAGGGACAGAAGACGGGTAAACCCGTTCTTACAAAGGGAAACTCCCCAGATCGTGATGAGCTATACCTGGCAGTTCCGTGGCGAGACGTTTCACGTCGACGTCTCGATCCCAGAGTCCCTCATCCAGTACTATAGGGACAGGGATCACAACATACCGCACGAGGAATGGTATGTCCTGGCCTCAGACCCGCTCGATGACGTTGTAATCTCCACACTGGTTAGGCAGCTTACAGATCTTGCAAGGGATGCTGGCTATACTTCGGAGGAATCGATGCTTGAATTCGCTATACGCTTTGTGCAGGCTCTTCCCTACAGTCAGGACGTGGCAACTACGGGGTTCGATGAATACCCAAGGTTTCCCGTCGAAACCCTGGTCGACGCAGGAGGGGATTGTGAGGACACCTCGATCCTTATGGCAACCTTGTTAATGGAGCTAGGATACGACGTGGTGTTGTTCCTGCTTCCAGGGCACGTCGCGGTGGGAGTAGCGCTAGAAGATTGTTCAGGATTTTACATAGAGTACGAAGGAAAAAAGTACTATTACCTGGAAACTACTGGCTATGGTTGGAACATAGGTGAGCTACCTCCCCCTCTGCAGCAGTACGGAAAGCCTATGTTCACGGTGCTTCATCCCGTGTACGTGCCAGTTTCCCTTCCAGTGATATCTAAGGTTCTGGTAGTCTCAATAGAGAGCGAGAGCGGGGTCATAGTGGATGCTGTAGTCATAGTCGAGAACCTGGGGAGCAAGGAAGCTGTGGTGAACGTATCTGCTGGATTCAAGGGAGCTGGCGTTCTCATCATTCATACAGAGAACAGCGGAAACTTCACAGTACTTCCAGGGGAGGCCTGCACGATCTCCATTACGTTAAAGTGGCCGGAAGTCATAAAGCACAGGTGGATCGCGATAAGGCTCTTAAGCGAGGGGAAAAAGGTGGACGAGATATTCGCAAACTTCTAAATCATGATGAAAAGCAATTTCGTCTTTCTTCTTATTATCTAGCCGTATATCTTCCCCTCTGGCGGGGCCCTTATCACACCGGCCTCCATTAGAACCCTTATCTGCTCCCTTGCCTCCTTTATCTTCTCCTCGCATCTGCTGTAGAGTTCCTCCCTGCTGAAGACCTTCCTAGCAACTCCCTGCTCTATTGCCTTGAGACCCGTTGCTGTTGCTACCCTCGGGTAAACCTCCCACTCAAGCATGGTAGGTATTATGTAGTCCTCGCGGAGACCCTTCTCCTCAGCAAACTTCGCGAGCTCGAGGGCTGCAGCAGCTGCCATCTCATCGGTTATAGTCCTAGCTCTGACCTCTAAGGCCCCCCTGAAGACTGATGGGAAGACCAAGCTGTTATTTACCTGGTTCGGGAAGTCACTCCTCCCGGTTGCAACTATCCTTGCTCCTGCCTCCTTTGCTTCCCATGGCCAAATCTCCGGCACAGGATTTGCCTCTGCGAAGACTATTGGGTCCTTTTCCATGCTTGCAACCCACTCCTTCTTTATCATCCCTGGACCTGGTCTTGATGCAGCTATGACAACGTCCATGCCCTCCATTGCCTCCTTTATCCCGCCCTTCCTCCCTTCCTCATTACTTCTCATTGCCCACTCGTACTTCCACGGATTCTTCTTCTTCAGTTCCTCCATATCTGGCCTATCCCTGTGCAAGATCCCCTTGCTGTCCACGAACACCCAGTTCTTCGGGTTTCCCCCCGCAACCTCTATAACCCTAGCGTTGGCTATGTTTGCCGCCCCACACCCTATGAACGCTATCTTCGCATCCCTTAGGTTCCTTCCGGTTAGCTTTAGAGCATTTATTAGGCCTGCAAGGGTCGCTCCAGCCGTCCCTTGCTGGTCGTCGTGCCAAACGACGATGTCCATCTCCTTCCTGAGCCTCTCCAATATGTAAAAGCAGTCCGGTGAGCGTATGTCCTCGAGGTTTATCCCTCCGAAAGCTGGCTCAAGTCTTTTGACGGTCTCTATGAAAACATCCGGGTCCTTCACGTTTATCGGGAGGGAGATTGCGTCAACCCCTCCGAGGTACTTGAACAGCAGGGCCTTTCCCTCCATAACTGGTATGGATGCCTCAGGACCTATGTCTCCTAGGCCCAGAACCCTCGTCCCATTCGTTATCACGGCTATGAAATTCCACCTGTTCGTGTAGTACCACACCTTTTCCGGGTCCTTCTGTATTGCCCTGCAAACTTCGGCGACACCCGGAGTGTACCAGACGGCAAAGTCCTTCAAATCATAAACGGGAACGTAAGGTGCTACGCATATCTTCCCCCCATAGAACTTGGCAAACTTAATTGCAAGCTCATAAGGCTTGTCTACTTCCTTCGTACCACCCATCAGGTATCCCGAGCGAACCTTAGGTTGAACTGTAAAAATCTTTTTGCCTGTCCCCAGCTTTCCTTAGAATTTAGTCTTTTTCCTAAGCTAAATAAAGAGGTTGACGTTAACATTGCTTTTTCCTCTCTTTGGTGCGAATTTGACTCGAAATCCCTGTAAGGAGAGCTAAATCTTCTGCTGAATTGCCCAAGGGGGAAGTGCCACAATTAACCTACCATTAACCATTATTTTTATTAAGGAATCGATTGCCTACCAGACCTAGGGCACACAGTGGCCCTATAAATGGGGGATGTCAATGGGAGACATGAAAAGGATTTCCTCGATTCTCATCCTAGGGTTATTGGCACTATCCGCCTTCGCCATACTGCCAGTCTCCGCCCAACCACAGAAGGGCCCTGGTGTGGACGAGGTCATCATTGAGGTAAGGGCCTCCGGAGAAGTAGGCGTTGGTGACGTTGCCACTGGCCTACTGGATGCTTACTGGAAGTCCCTTTCTCCAGCTGTCTACGCAGGACTTCCTGAGGACTGGAAGCAGAATCTTAAGCTGATAAAGAATGCGGGAGGATTCAACGGCCTCGTGTTTAACCCAGCTCACGATCCAGATAACCCGTACATCATAACCGTCGGCGGGAAGCAGTACTTTAACCCCTTCGCCATAAGGGAAGTCAGGTTTGCCATGAACTTCATCTACAGCAGGAAATACATCGTCGACGAGATCCTCCTTGGTGGAGGACAACCGATGTACGGCATGCCTCAGCCCTCTAACCCGAGAAACTCCTTGGTGGAGGACATATACGCCGAGGCAGGTTTCTCCCCTGAGGGAGACTTCGAGTACGGCTATAACATGATACAGGATGCCCTTACTAAGGCTGCCTCAGAACTTGGAGGGAGGCTTGAGAAGAGGGTCGACCCGAACGCTCCTGCTGGCTTCTGGTGGTACTTCGACGGTGAGCCAGTTACCGTAACCTTCCTCATAAGAATAGAGGATGAGAGGCACGAGATGGGTCTTTACATAGCTGATCAAATAGAGAAGTGCGGTATAAAGGTTGAGAGAAGGGAGATAACCTTCGCGGAGGGTATAAGGCTCACCTACTACACAGACCCGAAGGACTACCTCTGGAACATCTACACTGAAGGTTGGTCTTTGGGCCAGGGAATCAACCCGCTTTACTACGCGGATTATGCGGTCATATTCTACGCCCCGTTCATCGGTCTGATGCCTGGTTACCAGGAGGAGGGATGGTGGCAGTACGAGAACGATACGCTGGATGAAATCGGACTTAAGATATGGCTGAGACAAGTAGAGTCCATGGATGAGTTCCACGAGCTCGCTCACGAGGTTGTGAGGCTTGGAGTCTACGAGGCAGTGAGGATTTACATAGTAGAGACCTGGGAGTACTTCCCAGTAAATAAGGAGCGCGTAACCAGGATTGCTTATGATCCTGCCAGAGGCCTCTGGTCTGAGTGGCCTCTGTACACCACTAAGACGACCGACGGAACGTTCAGGATTGCTGTGGAGTCTGCACAGCCGGCCATGTTCACCGAGGCGTTGAACCCGATAGGAGGATTTGGCGACGTGTACACCATGTACGGCGTGTACGTCGCCATAACCGATGATGGAACTGAGTCGAGCCCGGTAACTGGAGAGCCCGAACCCTACAGAGTGAACTGGACTATGGAGAAGAAGTACCACTACGAGGACGGTCAGGTAGTAGGAGAGATAGACGTTCCTCCATACGCTGTGATGTATGACACGCTTGCAAATGAGTGGGTCGAAGTAGGAGAGGGAGTTAAGGCAGCGGTTAAGGTGGTGTTCAACCTCACCTTCTCTAAGTTCCACCACGGTGTCTGGGAGGACATGAACGACATAAGGTACGCGATAGCCCACACGTTCGAGTGGGCAACCCTAGATGAGCCTGGAGACAGGAAGTACGACGCCAGGTATGCTTCTGATCTGCAACAGACCCTGCCGCTGATAAAGGGATTCGTGTTCAGGGAGCCCAATGTAGTGGAGGTATACCACGACTTCATAGAAATCCAGTCCGATGCCGTGACTGCTACGTTCTTCGTCCCATGGACCGCTTGGCCGTGGGAGCTCTGGGAGGCAATGGACTGGATAATAGTAAACAACGGCAGCGTCACCGGAAACACGTACTCATGGAACAAGGTTGAGGGCAAGGAGTGGCTGAACCTCATAACTGAGGACCACGTCAGGGACCTCATAGCTGCCCTCGAGGAGATGAGAAACAGAAGGCACGTGCCAGATGCCCTTAAGGGATTCGTAGATCCCGTGAAGGCCATAGCCAGGTACAACGCTGCAGAGAGATGGGGACGCGAGAAGGGACACATGCTCATATCGAACGGGCCGTTCTACGTGGAGACCTATGATCCGATAAGGCCCTACATGCTCCTGAAGGCGTTCAGAGATCCATCCTATCCGTTCACGTCTGATTACTGGTACTACAAGTACAGGGTCGTGAGGGAGGTAATAGAGAAGATAGACGCTCCAGTATCCGCGACCACTGGAAGCGACATAACGGTAAAGGTCAACGTGATAGAGGTAGAGGAGTTCCCAGAGGCTGGAGAGGCTCCATCTGAGACCGCTTACGTGACCGTCTCTTTGGTATCACCCGAAGGAAGGACCGTCTTCAGCGAGGTCGCAAGCCTGGTTGAGCCTGGTGTCTTCCAGGTCACGATACCTGGAAGCGCAACCGAGGGTCTTGCGGAGGGATCCTACACGATAAAGGTATCGGCTGCAACCCATGAGATGGCTCCATACGCGGAGGTAGCAACCCAGGAGATCGTGCTTACGGCCCCGGTTGTAACTCCGACTCCGACTCCAAGCCCGACGCCCAGTCCAACGCCAAGTCCGACTCCAAGCCCGACGCCCAGTCCAACGCCTGCTCCCAAGACCAAGCTCTACATCGCCGCTGGAATAGTCATCATAATCATAGTAGTCGTCGCGGTCTTCTTACTAACAAGGAAGAAGTAATTTCCTTCCTCCCTTTTTCCTTCCCCTTTTTTTAGTTATTGAGGTGAGGGGATTTGAAGATAAGTAGTTACTTGGTTTTAAGGCTCATAAACGCTTTGATAGTACTCACTATAGCTCTCCTGATCTCTGCTCTTGTGTTTAACAAGCTAGCAGATCAGCAGATGAGGAGCTTAATAAGGGAAATGGTCAAATCCGAGTTACAATCAAACCCAGAGCTGCTGAGAAACCTTCAGAAAAACTCAACAGCCCTTAAGATATGGATGGATGAGAGGACGAAGTACTACATGAGAATCTATGGTTTGGACAAACCTCTCTGGTATAGAGTACTTCATAGAGTAGCTCAGCAGCTAAAACTTGATTTCGGCTCATCCTCTACCATGATTTCGGCTAGCGGGAGTAGTAGGGTCAGCGACATAATACTTGAGGCCCTACCTAAGACTATCCTCCTGTTCACCACGGGGACTATAATCGTTATCATACTGGGGCTGTTGCTAGGTATGAAAGCAGCTCAAATGGCTGGCAGCACATTGGACAAGAGCATCTCTATATTCGCTTTACTCTCATATAGCCTCCCAATGTGGTGGACTGGGATGCTCTTCATAATAATCTTCGCTTATTACCTTAAGATATTTCCTTCAGGCGGGATGATGTCAGCGCCTCCTCCAGAAGGTTTGCTCGCGAAGATAGGAGATGTGCTGTACCATCTGGCCCTCCCCGTTGGAACTTATGTATTCGTTAGCTTTGGAGGCTGGTCTTACATCACCAGAAATGTTGTTCTGAGCCACCTTCAAGAGGATTTCGTCATGGCAGCCAGAGCGAAGGGGTTACCAGAGAGGAAAGTTCTTTATGGTCATGTGTTGAGGGCTTCCGCCCCTCCAATAGTAACTATGGTAATAGGAAGCTTGCTTGGATCTCTAAGCGGAGCCATGATCTCTGAGATAGTATTTAATTGGCCGGGAATGGGCAGATTGTACTGGAATGCCCTGAACCAGTTTGATATCCCCGTTTTGATGGGTAACACTACAATAAGCATGATGCTTTTCCTGGCTTCTCTGGTGCTAATGGACATAACCTACATAATACTGGACCCAAGAGTTAGGGTAGGAGCGATTAGTGTAGGAAGGTGAGGAGATGAGGCTAGAGGATTTTATAGAGAGCCTTAAAGACTTCTGGTTTGAGTACAGGAGACAAAGGATAGGACTCATCGGGTTAGGCCTCCTTATTTTCTTCGTAATAATGGCCCTATCTGCCCCTTTGGTAGCTCCAGCTGAGGCCAGTAGGAGGTGGGGGGATCTACTATACTGGAAGGACTATCCTAAGGCCGCTAAGCCCAGTTGGGTGAAGTACTTCATTTCTGAGAAACTTCCTGAGCACGTCATACTTACGGAGTACAATTTCAGCA
>QMVU01000032.1 GCA_003661265.1 Thermoproteota archaeon
GCTCTTTGGCTGCATTATATAGTGACATAACGAACTCTAAAGATTGATTGGCAGCAAGGATTTGCTCCCAAGCCTCTTTTTCTCTAAAGCCAAACCTTCTTGACACATAGATGAAGGACTTATTGCTTTCCTCACCCACTATGTAGTATAGAATCACCCTTATCTCATATGTTCCTTCGTTCTTCGGAGCAGTGAGATTAAAATAGAGATCCGCAGACGGTTCGCTTAAGTTCAGGCTATTTATTAAGCTATCATTGATTGTAATCTTTAAGGTAGGGCTTTCTCCTCCAGGAAGGTCGACAATACTATACGAGACTAAGAGTTCAAAAGGTTCTTCGGGTGTAAGATTTTGCTTGCTCGTATTAACTTTCAAACTGACCTTCGGGATCACCCTATCGATTAGGATTCTTACACTATCAGACTCAAAAGTAACCTGCTTTGCCCTCTCAAAATCGTAAACCCTTATTGTAGCTTTTATACTAACATAAGCAGGCGTTTTTGCTTCTAGTGGGATTCTTAAGGTAATTTCCTGAGTTAAATTAGTTCCAGGGGATAATTCCAAATTAACACTGTGATGTTTAGTTCCCCAAGGAGTTATGAGTCTTATCCACAGAACTTTAATGGGAGTTCCTTCTGGAGGGTTGGATATCCTAATAGTGGCGTTGCACTTAAATCCAGCATATGCTCTTTCTGGTAGTTCTAACTCTATGTTAAGCTCTGAATTTGCTAAAACTCGGTTGTATGTGATCGCTAAGAGAATTAGGAGTACTATCAACAAGCGGCGCATTATTGGCTCTTAACATATAGTGTCACAAACCTTTAAAGGAGATCCCTTTCTTGACTAACCTTGGTTGGAGTCAGAAAAACAAGCTAATATGCCAGTCCTGGGACTTGATCTGCATTCTGGCTCTCCGAAGTCTAAGAGACCATGCAGATATTCAGTAGTAGTTGTAAAAGACGGTCAAATAGTGTTAGAGAGGAAGGGAATCGAGCTTCAGGAGATTTTGAGGATAGCATCAGAACTTGGACCCTGCATTCTTGCTACTGATAACGTGTTTGAGATAGCTCCTGACATTTCTGGATTGAGGCGTCTCCTCTTAAAGTTACCTCCGGGAACTAAGGTTGTTCAAGTAAACAAGGAAGATCGTTTCGAGAGATTAAGTCAAGTAGCAAGGAGAGAGGGATTTACTCTGAGCAGAAAGGCAGATTCTCTCTCCGAAGCTAGAATAGCAGCATTACTTGCAGCAAAAGGTATAGGAAGCGAGGTCATATTATTTGAACCAGAATGTAGGATCGTTGTAACACGAAACGCCAGCATAAAAAAGGGCGGCTCCGGTACTAATAGGTGGAGACGGATGATTGAAGCTGCGATACTGAATGAAACAAACAGAATAGCATCCTATCTAGAGGAGAGAGGGATTGAGTACGATCTTTATGTACATCAGGCAGAGGGCGGACTTAGAAGGGCCGAATTTGTCGTGTACGCTCCAGAATCTAAGATAACTGACATAGTTAAACCGAGGGAGAATGGCTCAATAAAGGTGGTAATCACTAGAAAAATGAAGAGGAAGTTGGAATTTGCTGGCTCTCAAAAAGCCAATAGATCAAAACCGCTAATCGTTTCTATAGATCCTGGAGCCTCCCTTGGACTCGCCATATCTGACCTAGAGGGGAACATTCTGTCCCTTAAAACCTTGAGAATGCCTTCAAAGTCTCAAATAATAGAGGAAATAGTAAAGCACGGAAGACCCGTACTTATAACGACAGACGTTTTTCCCATACCTGAAAGGGTTAAAGATATAGCTAAGATCTTTAACGCAAGAGTTGAGGCGGCATCGGATCTTCTAACCCTGAAAGAGAAAGAAAAAGTAGTTCAAGAATTTGAAGAGTCATCAGAGTTAAGGGCTTCAACTTCTCACGAACGAGATGCCTTAGCAGCCCTTCTCATAATGTATAGAAGACTGAACACCCTTTTCAAGAAAGCTGAATCTAGAGCTCGCGAGAAGGGAGTCCCCTTTACATCCAGAGTTAGAGAACTGCTTGTTAGGGGAAAATCTATAAATGAGGCCTTGAAACAGGAGGAAAAATCAGAGAAAGCCATTGAACGATCAGAGATAAGGGAGATTAGGAGGGTAAGACGTAAAAGATCTGCAGCTACGAGTGCCTTGCTAAGGAGAATTAAGGAACTGGAAGATAGATTATCTTACTATGAGGAATTGCTCCAAAAGAAGGACAGAGAGATATCCGAGTTAATGGAACAAATTAGCCAATTGAGGAAAGAAATCAACCTAGAACTTGAAAGAGACCGAAGAATTGCTCAAAGGGATGCTAGAATTAAGGAATTAGAACAAGAACTCAGAAGAGAAAGATGGAGAAATGAGTTACTACGTGCTAGGATCAGAGCATTGGAGAACATCCTAAGAGAACCTCCAACTGGTTGGATACAAGTATTGTTTCTCAAGAAGCTCTCAAGAAGAGAGCTAGAACCTTTCATAAAAGAGAGGAAGATAAGAGAAGGAGATGTTCTGCTTGTTGAGGATGCAAGCGGTATGGGAAAAACCGTTGTTGGAACGCTAAGAGAATTGGGGGTTAGAGCATTGATCTGGAGAAAAAACCCTCCTCCCACAGAGGTGCTTTATGAGTTAGAAAGCAGAGGAATTCGTGTAATATGTGGTAAAGACATTGAAATATGGTGGAGAGGGGGAATTCCTTATGTTAAGGACGAAGTATTGATTAAAAACGCTTCTTCTATAAAACCAAACCGTAAGAGAAGCAGATTAAGCTTAGAGGACATCTTGAAGGAGTATAGAAGCAAACTTCTGGAGGGCGAAGTGGAGGAAGGGGATGGATAACTTTAATTACTCCTTCGTAGAACAACGACTTTGGTGATAGCACATGCCTAGAGGTACACATGGTGCGCTGAACAAGGCAGGAAAAGTTAGATCTCTAACTCCAAAAATAGAGAGGAAGCCCAGGAAAAGTCCATCTCCTAGAGTAAAGATCAGGGCCATATACAGGAGGAGATTCATATTAGGTATAGCGCCAGGACAAGTGGTTAAGTGAGTGATAGCTCATTAGAACAATCCAGGGACGAGATTATTGGCATGTTCCCGTCTGTCTACATTTATTTAAATAGACTCAGCTTTCCCTATTAATGGCAAAGAACTCCTGAACCCACATAACAAAGGGAGCGCGATCTCATTTGCAGGCATTCGTAGTCTCTCATCCTCTAGGCTTCTTAGTTGTAGATGAGAAAAAACAGGAGATCTTTAAGGTAACTTTTCCACTAGATCCCAGCAAGGCCGCAAGCCGTCACTTAGACATTCGAAATGGGGAGTGGACAGAGGAAGTTAAGGATTTGGCGGAATATTTAGACAACAATCCTAAAATAGAAGAGATCGTGGTCGATTCTAAGGATCTAAAGAATTTAATCGCGAAAAAGATTGCTAAGAAGGTAACGGCCGATCCAATCAATCCTGTTTTGCTTTTTTATAGAGCAAGGGCTTTTGAGGTTGCAAAAGCCCTTGGCTGGAGTGGTGAGGAGCCTGAGTACAGGCTCTTCCTTGTTGAACTTGGCATTGAACTTTCCAGAAGGTTAATAAGATCAGAACTCATGAAAAGAGATAAGCTTGTAATTAGAGCAATAGATTACCTGGACCACCTGAACAAAGCCTTGAATATATTAATCCCCGCCATACGAGAGTGGCATTCCATACATTTCCCTGAGCTTAATCAGCTTGTAGATGACCACTTCACCTATACCAAAATAATTTCTGCATTTCCAGACAGACGTAGTTTGAATTTCAAGGGATTATGTGAGTTAGGCATTAAAGAGCGTTTGGCCAGGGAAATATTAACTCGGGCTAACGAATCCATCGGAGGCGACTTAAGTGAAGAGGATTATTTCATTCTAAGGGACATAGCAAGACTTTGGGCAGAGCTTTACGAGAAAAAAGAACTTATTGAGAGATATCTGGAGAAACTTGTTAGAGAATGTGCGCCAAATCTTTCGGCGATCATACAGCCGCTGATAGTTGCCAGACTTATTGCGATGGCCGGTGGATTAGAAAAGCTGGCGATGATGCCCTCTAGCACCATACAAGTGCTTGGAGCTAGAAAAGCTATCTTTTTGCACATGACCAGGGGTACTAAGCCCCCAAAGCATGGCATACTCTTTCAAGTTAAAGAGATAAGAACTGCACCTAAGAAGTTGAGAGGGAAGATCGCTCGAATCATAGCAGCAAAAGCAGCTCTTGCTTCAAGAGTAGATGCTTTTGGAGGGGAATTTATGGGAGATAAACTTAGAAAAGAGATAGAGGAGGAGATTAGGAAGATCAAGGGGATAAAGAGTGATAAAACCTGATCAAAAGTTTCCGGGCGTATTCTGGATACAGATCGGTAGGAAAAAGAGGAATTTAGCTACTAAGAACTTAGTTCCAGGGTTTAGAAGCTATGATGAGCGTGTTGTTAGAGTAAAAGGGGAGGAGTATAGAATTTGGAGTCCAGAAAGATCTAAACCAGCCGCAGCTATAATTAAAGGGTTGAAATACTTTCCAATCAGGCCAGGGATTAAGATCCTTTATTTGGGAATAGCTTCTGGCACAACAGCATCCCACTTCAGCGACATCGTTGGAAAGGAAGGGATAATCTTCGGAATAGAAGTAGCTGAAAGGGTTGTGAGAGAGCTTATTGACGTTTCTGCTGCCCGGAAGAACATTGTCCCTATCTTAGCATCCGCCAGATCTCCAGAAAGCTACATTAACATCGTTAGCATGGTTGATGTGGTATATGCGGATGTCGCTCAGCCAGACCAGGTTGATATCTTGATTAAGAATTGCAAAGTATATCTAAAGGACGGAGGATATGCGATGATAGCAGTCAAAGCCAGCAGCATTGACGTAACTAAACCGCCAAAGGAGGTGTATAAGATGGCAGAGAGGCAGATAAGAGGTGCCGGATACGAGATCATCCAAACAGTCGAACTAGCACCTTTTGATAGGAAACATGCCATAATTGTAGCAAGAAGTTAATTGGTTAAGTAAAATCTTCAAGCGTTCTAGTTTTACTCCTCTCATTTATTTTGAGATAAGTCCGCCAAGATCTCCTGACGATCGGCGGAACTTCTTCATTTACCACCAGCTTTGCCAGGAATCTCCTAGTTTTTTCATCACTTGGATATCCTGAACCGAAATCCCCATAAATCTCCCTAAGCCTCCTAATTTCTCGATCTCTCACAACTTTAGCTACTATAGACGCTGCAGAAACCAAGGGATATCTCCTGTCTGCAAATGGCTCCGCCACAATGTGAGTTCTTGAGCCAGATAGAAATCTGAGCAAATTTTCAAAACTTCTTGGACTAAACTGAGGAGCATCTACGTAAACAACGGACGCTCTTATCTTTCCCAAAAACTCAGCTATGATGCGAGCCTCAAGGTAATTAAGACCTTTCCCGGAGAGAGCTTGATCTATCTCCTCCGGTTGAACTTTCCTTACCAAAACGCCTGAGGCTGTAGAGTATATCCGACTGTATATTTGCTCCCTTAGTTTTGGGGTTAGAAGCTTGGAATCTTTGACACCAAGTTCCACCAATTCTTTCTCTCTGTCAGATGATATGGTAACACAAGCAATGACCATGGGACCAACTACGGCTCCTCGACCGGCTTCGTCTATCCCTGCCTTTAAATTTGGCTTTTCAAAGGGTTGCTTCTTCCCCATCGAAGATAAGATCTCATAATCCTTTTTAAAAGGGACATAGATGGGTTCTTTGATGGAAGAGAGAGTTTCGATAGATCTAAAGCTTTACACCGAGGGAAGGGCAAAATTCTATGCGAGCGATTTAGATAGGCTTGAGAAACTAGGACTTGGGTACACTAATGCAGAGATATTCTATAACCCAAAGATGGTGGTGAACAGAGACATAGCTGTTGCAGCTCTCAGATGGATGGTTTCTAACGGTAAGAACACAGCACTAGATCTAATGGCTGCAAGCGGAGTTCGATCAATAAGGTTTGCATTGGAAACGGATGTATCAAATGTTCTTGCTAATGACCGCGATCCCCTTTGCGTTGCTATTATACGAAAAAACGTGTTGCTTAACGATGTCAGGGATAAGGTTAGTGTCTCTTGCGAGGATGCAAATCTTCTTGCTGAGAGGCTGAGCGTTGAGGGAAATAGGTACTGGTTCGTTGATCTTGATCCCTTTGGATCCCCCGTTCCCTTTCTCTCATCAGCCATAAAAGCGGTTAGGAACGGTGGAGTTCTAGCTGTGACAGCAACGGATGAACCTCCTCTTTTTGGTATCAAAAGAGATAAGCTCCTAAGAGCTTACGGAGTATGGGGTAGGAAGACGGAGTACTGCAAGGAATTCGGATTAAGAGCTCTGATAGGATATGTGGTTAGAGAAGCAGCGAAACGCGATTTAGTGATAAGACCTTTGCTTGGGCACGTGACTGGGCACTATGTTAGGGCATATTTGTCGTTAGATAGAGGCGCTGAGAAGGCTACAAGCCTCTTACAAGAGGATATGGGATGGATAGAACACTGCTTCAATTGTGGAATTAGGAGCGTTGTTCAGGGAATGTTTGAGATACCAGAGAAGTATTGCAGTGAGTGCGGGAGCAAATTAACGTTAATGGGACCACTCTGGATAAGCGATTTCGTAAATCCTGAGATAGTGCAGAGAATCCTAGGACTAATTCCTGAAGAGAGTTCAGGTTATAGAGTGGCAAGGAGGATATTAACTCTTCTAATTGAAGAAGTCGGGACCCCTCCTTTCTTTTATTCCTTAGAGAGGGAGTCAAGCAGACTTAGGCTTCCAACTCCATCAACTCAGAAAGTAATTCAGGAGCTTAGAGCTTTAGGATATAAAGCAGCTCGCTCTCATGTTGATGAAAAGGGAATTAAAACGAACGCTCCTCTTTCGCGGATAAGAGAAATTATTATTCATCTATCAGGTAAGAGGTGAGTTTTGGGCATTTATTCGCGAGTTCTCTCCTTTCGACGCACTTAACGATTCTCGGACATGTGATGCATGGTAGTTTCAAGAGTTTTAACAATGATTCGAAATCTATAGAAGTCTCTCTCCTCTTAGCCGTTTTCTGTTCTCTTGATACGCTGCCCTCCAATTCTATCGTCACCGAGATTGCCCTAGAGTCCCAATAGAACTCCAACGGGAAAGCCTTTAAACGTTGCCTGAACGTCTAAAGAGCTTCTTCTCTTCCTCTCTCGTGATAAGATAGGTGTCTGTACCCACATAATTTTCCGCAAGGTGAAGAGGAACTAGTATTTTTACTAGGGCGTAAGGTCTCTCTACTCTTCCTATTATATCCCTCACGACGCCGATTATCTCCATTTTTTGGGTCACTACTTTAAGGTCTTTAGGATCCCTTTCCACCCTTGTATGGATTTTTATGAGGAAATTCCTGGATCTAGTTACTTTAACAATGCGCCCAAATCTTTTCATGCCTTCCTCGCCAGAAATCAGCTTGCCTTACTTTCCTCGATTAGGACTGCGTTAAGGACACCGTCTTGACCAGGTCTCGAGGTTATTTTAGCTAAGCCAAGCTCTGTCTTAACGATGCAGCCCTTTGTTATTACGCTATCCCTTGTCAAGAACCTGCTAGCGGGATTTTCAACGACCCCCAACAGTCGTACTCGCTTTGTTTCATTTCCTAAATTCAGATTTACGTAATTATCCGATAGAAGCTTAACCTTGTGCCCTCCACCTTTTGTCCTAACTATTTTTACTTTCCTAGGCCCAGGATGTGTGTTGGTTGGCGGTCCGCCCATCTCATATTTTCTCTTCTTTCTAAACCTCTTTATTTTAGCTCCTGTAGGTGTTCTCCCCCTAAGCGGAACCTTTCCATGATAATTCACTGGCAATTCAATGCCCTCCGTGGCCTCGGATCTCAAGGAACCCTATGCCTTTAAAAGGTTGACGAGGTCACCTAGGTCTGATATCTAAGGGATAGGAGGACTACTAGCGCACTCAGCGCAAAATAAATGTAAATATTTAGATCTAAAATTCCTGTCTCTATTCCCACTAGAGAATAGGATAACAAGGTTGCGTATGGACCTAGAAGCGCTTCCTTTTTTCTTGCCATGTTAAAGGCTAAGGAAAGGAGGAGTCCTAAGAATAACATCGCAAGGATAACCCCTTTAATGCCGAAATCGAGTAAAAATTGGGCGAAAATCGTAGCGGTTGTTGATATCCCTCTTCTTCCTCCAGCATAAATTCCTATCAGTGTTCTAGGACCATACCTTGGCCCATGAACGAATCTCAGTAGAGAGGAGATCGCTGATAGGTGTATTAGCCCTCCTGTGACTTCTGACCAACCATATCTCATCACAATTCCCTCTAAAAAGCCAGCAGTTATGGTGGGTCTATAGGCTGCTGCCCAGAATGGATTGGCTGTAAGCCCGGCGAACATCAACCTGACTATACTTGTAATCATGTACAAAAAAGCTCCAAAGATCGTCGATAGAAGGAGAACCAATCTTGAGACATAATTCCTGTAATACAACACCGTTAGGATTCCTATAAAGTAGGCAAGCATCTCTGTCCTATATCCTAGAAGGAAGGTAGGGATGAAGCCCACACCAATTAAAAGTAAGAGAGTAATTGGAAAATCTCCTTCTCTTTTTGTGCTTTTCTTGAAGACCGAAAGTATGTA
>QMVU01000033.1 GCA_003661265.1 Thermoproteota archaeon
AGCATATGAGGACTTCATGGAGACCCTAGGGAGACCAGCTCATGCTACGCTCGCATCTCACTGGGCAAGGCTCATAGAGATGATCTACTGCTCCGAGAGGATGCTAGAACTCCTGGAGGATCCAGAGATACTCAGCAAGGAAGTCATGAATTACGAGGGAGATTATAGGGGAGAGGGCGTCGCAGCCGTTGAGGCCCCTAGAGGAACGTTAATACATCACTATAAGGCGGACGAGAACGGGATAATCAAGGGGTGCAACATGGTGGTCCCAACCACAATGAACAACGCTGCAATATGCATGGAGATAAAGAAATCAGCAAGCAAGCTCATAAAGAACGGAAACGTCCCTGAAAGCGTCCTAAATAGGATTGAGATGGCATTTAGGGCATATGATCCTTGCCTCTCCTGCTCAACTCACTCCCTGCCTGGAGAGATGCCACTTGAGGTCGTCGTAATGACGGAGGACGGAAGGGTGCTGAGGAGGCTGAGGAGGGTTTGAGGGACGTCCTTGTGATAGGTTGGGGGAACCCCATCTTCGGAGACGACGGCTTTGCCTTCAGAGTAGTGGAGAAGTTGAGGGATGTAGGGCTTCCAGAGGGGGTTGAGTTGAAGTCCTGCTCCTCCTCCCCCATTTCCGTCGCTAGGGAGATGCTCGATTACAAGAAGGTCATAATCGTGGACACAATTCGTACTTCTAAGTCCGAGGAGGGGAAGGTATTAAGGGTAAAGCTCAGCGATCTCTGCGATTCTCCAAAAATAATAAACCCCCACAGCCTCAGCCTTCCAGCCGCCCTGAAGATATTCGAGGCCCTGCACCCCGATCGCGTTCCAAAGGAGGTTCTTGTCATAGGGGTTTGCGTGAGCCACCCCGGGATCGGTGAGGAATTGTCCGAGGAGATTGAGGCTAGGGTTGAAGATGTTGTGGATTTGGTTTTAAAGGAGGTGGGGAGGGGTAGAGAGGATGAATGAACTGGCAAAGAGGGTTATTGAGATCAGCGGTCAAAACGTGTATGCGTGCTACCAGTGCGGATGCTGCAGCGCAGGATGCATGTTCACGGAGAAGATGGATATATTGCCGAATCAGGCAATAGCTCTGATCCAGAGGGGAGATGAAAGCGTCTTAGAGAAGGAAACTCCTTGGATCTGTGCCTCCTGCTTCGTATGCACGGTCAGATGTCCCAGGGGCCTTGACGTAGCTGCTATCATGGAGGCCCTGAGGGAGATAAAGATAAGGAGGAGGGACTTCGTGAAGGTTGATCTCAGGAAGATAAAGGAGATAGAAAGGTTGCCGCAGATAGCCATAACTGCTGTGGCCCAGAAGTTCACCTGGTGATTGGGATGGGGATGAAGGTCCTTTTCTATCCTGGTTGCTCCCTGAAGAGTAACTACCCTGAGTTTGAGAAGACCTCCATCGAGGTTTGCAGGAAGCTCGGGGTAGAGCTCGTGGAGATCCCCAAGTGGACCTGTTGTGGAGTGAACTTCAGCCTAGCAACAGACAGCGTCATGAGGCATCTCGGGGCGGTCCGCTCCCTCATAAACGCGAGGAAGGAGATGAATGAGATGGATAGGAGATCTGTGGTGGCGGCCTGCTCCATGTGTTACAACGTGCTCAAGAGGGTTAACTTGATGCTGAAAGAGGATAGGGATAAGCTGGACACCGTAAACTCCTTCATAGACGACGAGCCAGACTACGTTCCCGATGTCGAGGTAGTACACCTCCTGACCTTGCTGAAGGATGTCGGATTTGAGGAGATAGAGAGCAAGGTTGTAAGACCTCTGAAAGGGTTGAAGGTGGCCTCTTACTATGGATGTGCCCTACTGAGGCCTAAGAAGCCAGAAGGAATTCCGATAGACGATCCTGAGAGTCCCACCATAATGGAGGATCTCATGAGAAGCATAGGAGCTGAGCCCGTCGACTTTCCTTTCAAGACGGAGTGCTGTGGAAACTATCACGTCGTCTTCAGGCCTGACATAGTGGAGATGAGGGCCGAGAAGATAATAGGTTCTGCCAAGTCCAGAGGAGCAGACGTTATAGTGTCGACCTGTCCCCTCTGCCTCTACAACCTTGAGAGGGGGAACGAAGCCCTTAGCGAAGACATAAGGGTTCCAGTAGTGTTCTTCACCCAACTACTAGCTTTAGCCCTCGGGGTTGATTCCTACCTCAAAGATGAGGTGAAAAAGCGCATTCTTGAGGGTTGCAAGGAGGTCGTAGCTGAGACCTGACCTTCTACTATCATTTTCCCTTTATTACCAAACTGGAGGTATCTTCTCCCCTGTCTGCAGGTTAATGAGGCCGTTAGCAGTTAGCATGATCTTCCTAGGATAACAGGTCAAGAACATGAAGGTTTGAGCGTCTACCGGATGGTCTCCGAGGGAGGGGTCTGGCTCCAGCTTCTTTGCCTCCTCGTTGACTTCCCTCAGGGCCCTTGCTACCTTCTCCGGAGCCTCGTCCGTCATCAATCCGGCTATGGGAAAGGAAATCTCTGCGAGCACCTTCCTGCCCTCCACGACGACTATTCCTCCCCCGAGCTCGACCACCCTGTTAACTGCAAAGGCCATCTCCTCGTCTGTGGCCCCTATCACGGATATGTCGTGGGAGTCGTGGAGTATGCTCATGGCTACAGCCCCCTTTCTGTAGCCAACCCTCCAGAACGAGATCCCCATCCCCCTTCCGAACCTGTCGACGATTGCCGCCTTGTTTATCCCCCTCTCCAAGTCTCTCTGAACCACCCCGTTTATCACCTCAAGCTCCTCGGTCAGCTCATCAAGGTCAGATCCGAAGTACCTTGGCCTGAGCACGAGAGCCTTAACCTTCCTCCGATCTGGAGATACCCTTATCTCGAAGTCCTCAGGTCTTAGGGCTCTCACGCGGATGCTTTTCTTAGCGTAATCTGGGGGCCTTTTAAGGGGAATTTCAACCGTAAGCCTCCCTCTCTCAGCCACGATCATGCCGTTCGCCATAACCCTGATTATCTCGACCTTCTCAAGATCTGAGATGAACAATATGTCGGCGTAACGCCCAGGGGCAATTATTCCCAAGTCGTTCTCAAGTCTCCAGTGTCTAGCGTTGTCTATAGTTGCAAGCTGGTAGGCGACAAGGGGTCAAGCCCGGCCTCAATTGCCTTTCTTACCTCATGATCCATATGACCTATTTCCATCAGCAGATCTGCCGGACGATCATCTACACAAATTCCCACCATCTGCCAGTCTATGCCCGCCTCTATTAGGCCTGAAATTGCTTCCTTACAAGCACGCGCGCTTTGGGGGATAAGACCCTGAGGTTCATTCCAATTCCCTTCGTTCACTGGCCAGATACGATGATGACTGAGCTTGCGGGTGAAGGCTTGCTTTTCACGTCTGACATGTTTGGGTCTCATGGTGCTTCGAAGTTAATCTACTATGATGAAAACCCAGACCAATTTGAGCTTAGAGATTACTATGCTTCCATACTGATGGTTTACTCTAACATGGTTGTAAGAGCCCTTAGGAAGGTGGAGGAGTTGAGCCCAAAGCTAATAGCTCCAGCCCACGGGGCCCTTCACAGGGAAATTGCTACTATCCTGAAGCTTTACGAAAGATGGGTTTATTGGAGCCCCTTATCTAGGGGGCTTGTAGTTGTTGGCAGCCAGTATGGAAAGACAGAGAAATTAGCAAGGGCTGCCGCTGATGGAATGAAGGAGTCCGGCCTAAAGCCAATAGTGCTTGATTCTGCAGCAGCTGGTCCAGACGATTTGCTAGCTGACACATTGGAGGCAGCTGCTGTGATAATAGCAACGACCACACACAACGGGAAGCCCTTCCCGGGCGTGACCTTCTACTTGGACCTGCTTGAGGAGGTTAAGCCTAAAAGAAAGGTTTTCGCAGTAATAGGGTGTTATGGATGGTCTGGGGGCGGAGTCAGAACTGTGAAGAAGAGATTAGAGGAGATGAAGCTACCTGTCTTCTCCCGGTTGGAAGTTAAGGGCCCTCCGGCTCTGGAGGATCTTCAGGCAGCTAAGGAATTAGGGAAAAGGTTAGGAGAGAGGGCAAGAGAGGAAACGTTAGTGCGAGCCGATGGATTCAGCGCATAATAAGATTAGTTGTGAGACCCGTGTAGATGAATCAAGAATTCAATGAGCTTTTACCCTGTAATTCGATGATTCACCCCTATTAATAGGGAAAAATAATAGATACATGTTGAATAAGAGTTTTTATGTACCTCCACGTTGTTTAGACCGAAGAAAGGTGCCTAGAGTTTTCGCCATAATAATGGAGGGAGAACTCTATGGAAGGAGGATAATAAATCACATATGTAATAAGGGGTACTCTGAGTGGATTTGGGGGATACACGAGTTCGAGGAGGTTCCTGCAAACATATTAGACGATTCAAACCTTAGTTTCCTCCCAGATTTGCCTCAATGCGATCTTATTTTGTCTTTAGGGCTTCCTGCAGAGCTTCAGATAATCATCCCAGAGATCGTGGAGAGGACAGGTGTGGAAGCCGTAATTGTAGCCGTTGATGATCCAGCTTGGGTTCCTCCTGGACTCAGAAAACAGCTTGAAGAAGAGCTAAGGGAGAAAGGCGTTGCCTCTGCCTTTCCCAAGCCCCTCTGCAGCCTAAAGGAGGTAGGGAATCCTGTCATAGATGAGTTTGCCAGGAAGTTTGGGAGACCGAAGTTGGAGATCGAGGTAAGTGGAGGGAGAGTCTCGAAAATAGATGTATTAAGAGGATCTCCATGCGGATCAACTTGCTATATAGCTAAAAAGCTGATTGGCGTTAGTATTGAACCGAGGGAAAAGCTTTGGGAGGAACTAGCCAAGGCCCACCATTCCTACCCTTGTTTAGCCAGTATGAGGGTGGATCCTGAGATAGGGGACGCTATCCTCCATAAGTCCCAATATCTGATAAGAGAAGCTGTTGAAGAGGCTTTGAGTTGATGTAGTAGTGTTCTCTTCGTAAAAAAGCAATCATTTCTCATGAAGGCTTGCTTATCTTCACTATGGTGAAAGAGCTAGCTGTCGCCCCAGCACTCTTCTAAGAAATCGTAATTTATTCCTGAGAGCTCAGTCGAAGAGGAATATGGAATATATCCTCTCTCCTTTGCTCTCAGACAGAAAGTTTCTCTTTTATCAGCTGAAATCGGATAATCTAATACTAACACAAGTTTTCCATACGAAATAGCTTTATCTAAGAGGTTTAACATAGGTCTAACCTCTTCCAGAGGTCTATCCTCCTCTCCAAGCGTCCAAACGTCCTCTGAACTTATTCCATCTATCTTCTCAAGGTAAATAGGGTTTTCTAAAAGATCCTCAGCGTTTTGAGGGATTATAAGGAAGCATCTCTCCTTCTTTGCCCTGTCAGATATCTCTAAGACGAAATTTAGCATTCTCTGTCTTGCATCGAGCACTCCTTTCTCTTCCCAGTACTCGTAAGCATCCACTCTATCTAATAGGACTCCATCAAACCCTTTTTCGACTATTTTATCCAAGCAGGCAAACACAATATTCCTCCATTCTTCCTCCCAAAACCTAACCCAATAGTTCTCAGGCCACTCAGGGTCCTCAGCATCCAACCAGTGAGGCGGGTTAAGCTTCCACTCCTCTTTCCAGTAAGATCTATAAGATTCAGCCTGTCCAATGCTTAGATACGCTATTACAGTCTTTCCCTGCTCATGAAGTTTTGTTATCTCCTCCCTGCTCAAACCCGAGTCATCTGGATCTACGATAAGGATAGTTGCATTTACCTCGTTTAAGTCTTTGAAAGTAACTCCTTGGTAAGAGTAAATTGCAGGGCCCAATATAACTTGCCTACAGCCTAAGACGTAGTTAGAAAGGGCTGTAAGCCTCACCCATGGAGCCAGAAACTCTGATGCCGCTCTAGCTGTCTCTACCCTTGTGTGCCCAGCTATCACGACATAATCGACGCCATTTAGCCTGCTCACCACTGTAACCATCGAATTGTCCTCAGAAACGAGTTTTTCAGATTGAGGCTTTGGAAGGTGGGCTTTTGAAATCTCCCCTATTCCTTCATAAGCTTCTGGACCTCCTAAAATTATGAGGACATCCCTAGAGGTGTTAATTTCCTTCGTCGCCAAGATCACCAGAACCCCGTATCCTCCTATTTTGGAGGCAAGTTCTCTTGCAGCAGCCATGTCAACCGAGTTAGATAGCATGAGAACATTAATTGGCCTCAAAGGAATTATTTTTCTGGTTAAGAAGGCGTTCCTAACTGCATAAGATTTCGGAAAGCCCGAAAGGGGGTCTTCCGGGTAATATCCCATGTTTGACGCCCCTCCCTCATACGCGGTCATTATTAACGAGTTTAACGTCTCAAGAGGGAGCCACTTCTCTTCCTCCCAGTCATAGGACTGGATCTTTATCAGGACCCTTCCCTTACCAAAGGCAGCAACTGCCTCTCTAGTCACGTTGTATACCCACTCTTTTGGGTTCTCCGCATCCTCTAAGAATGGATAGGCCATTACGACCAAGAAGAAGTCCGAGTCGGCTAGCAACTCCTTGTTTTGCCCAAGCCAGGATGAAGCCTCATCATAAAGGAGTACGTCAGCGTAAACGTCGATTGCAAAGATGGTTTCTGGCCTTCTTTCCCTAAAGACATTTTCAAGCTCCCTTGCAACGTACATTAGCCTTTCAGCCTTCCACCTTGTCCATTTCTCCCTAAAACCCTGAATAAGCGATTCTGAGCTTAACTCCACCCCGAATTTCTCCTTAAAAGCTTTTCTTGCCCACTCGCTGAAGTCCTCCCACTCCCCTAGATAAAGGTCGTCTTGAATTAGTATTCCATCCAGAGGATAGGATGCTAGATCTCCATAAAGCTCCTTCAGATAGCTTACGAAGTCCTCGCAGAAGGGTGACGCTCTCCTATACCAATACTTCCCCCTAACGTAATTTCCTGACTCGGGATCTAAGGACAGTATCTCCCAATCGGGATGTTCCTCAAGGACCCAAGAACATGCAAGCGTTGTCATCCAAGCGAAAACTCTTATTCCTCTCCTTCTGGCCTCATTCAAGAAAACTCCTAAAGCATCTATGCTAGGAGCAAGGTCTGTTTTGAAATAAACTCCTTCGGCAGAACCGTCTCCATCTTTATCTTGAAAGACCTGAAGAAAGACCAAGTTAGCACCCATGTAAACAAGCCTATCAAGTTCGAGCTCCACATTCCGCCTGTATATGACTGGATTCTGATCATATATCGCGTCTAAGTCAAGCTGAACAGCTCTCACACCGTAAAGCTCTAGAGAGGAGGCTGCTCTCTGGAATGTAAGTTGTATGTTTGCCTCCATTATCAGTAGAAGGACGAAGCATATGAGTCGGCGCATCCTTTCTATAGGTAAGAGGGTTACTAAGTTAAAAAGGAAGGATCTGTATTCAGAAAGGGAACAATTGAGAGTACGAGTTAAAGTGATCGCAAGATCTAAGTCGGCTGGAGTAATTGAAGAGCAAGGGGAGATTATTGTTAAGGTAAAGTTGCGACCGGAGAGGGGTAAAGCTAATGAGGAGGCTAGGAGATTAATTGCCCTTTACTTTGGAGTTAAACCATCGAAGGTGCGCTTAGTGGCAGGAGAAACTTCTAGGAACAAGGTCTTTGAGATAGATTATGAGAAGGGCAGATAACAGAACTATAGCTTCAAGAAGCAGCCTTAACTTCTAGAACTGTCCCTATTCCCTTAGTCCTTCCCTCTCTGAAGAAGAAGACGTCACCCTCCCTGACGAACTCCGGCCTCAGTATGAAGTAAAACTCAACAGTATCGGTATCCCCGCTCCTTAGGAACTTCTTAGTGGTTTTTACTAGCTTAGCGGCCTGTCTTATCGTCTTCATCTGAATTACCGGTTCATACCCTACTTTTATCGTGGTTGGGTGATGCAAGACCCTTATGTTTGCCTTAAACCTCCTTACAGCTACTGGAGTTGCATCCAGATCAAGCAAAACCATTCCTCTCCTTATCTCATCATATCTAGCGTTTGTAATAGCGTACGCTGCTATTTGACCCGCCTCAGCCCTCTCAACGCGAACTCTGTTAACCTCTATGGACTTTATCCTGACCGTCCTGAAGGAACCATCGTCAAATGGGCCCAGAAGTACCCTATCCCCGCTCTTGACTGAACCTTCCTCGACTAGTCCAGCCACAACAAGACCTACACCAGGGATGTCGAACTTCTCATCGATGTAGCATAAGAACTTCCCTTTCGCCCTCTCGTGCCAATCTATCTTAGGTGGAAGCATGTTCAGAAAAGCCTTAAGTTCCTGAAGACCCTGTCCTGTGACGTTTGATACGAGGAAAATTGGGGCAACCCTTCCGTGGGGCATGTGTCTAGCAGCTATGGCTGCATCGTTCTTGTTCCTTATGATAAAGGGTATTTTGTTGACCCCCGGGAGCTTTAGAAGGTGCATGACTTTCTCTAGGTTCCTCTCAAGGACTTCCCTTGGTGCCATATCTATCTTCGTGACGACAACGAAGCACGGTATCCCTAAAGCCACAGTTATCCCCAGGTGCTCCCTGAAGGTTCCTATAGGTCCAGCATTCCCTCCTACAACCATGCAGGTGTAATCAGGGAGGTGACCAAGCACGCCTCGCATTGTTGTCTTCAAATACCTCTCGTGTCCGGCTAGGTCTATCAGCGTCACAATTTTAGATCCTTCCAGGTAAACCTTTGCCTCATCATAAGTCCTGAG
>QMVU01000034.1 GCA_003661265.1 Thermoproteota archaeon
TCAAGGTCCTCTTGAACAGCCCTTTCTCCGACTATCGGGTTTCCTCCAGTCCCGAATCCCTTGCAGATGGATTCTCCTACAAGCAGCTTAGTCCAAGCCTTGATATTAGCCAAATGGTTCGCCTCAGTATGTATGGCTATGGTTCTAGCGTAACCAGTCCCGACTTCATGCAACCTCTGAATTGTATTACAACCAGCTCCACCTATACCGACAACAACTATCGTGGGTCTAACTCCTTCAGACACGCTAACCACCTCCCAATCCTAAGAACTCATCAACCATCTTGGACTTCACCCCGAGAGCTAGGGCGAACACTCTTGGTTTCGACATCTCCCAGCTTGGTTTGAGGCCGAAGTAGATCTCAGGTATCTTCAGGTTGTTCGTAAGGAACTCTTGAACCTTGGTGATGTTAGAGACTGAAATTCTTGTCTGGGATCCCTCAATGTAGCCTACGAGTGCCTTGCACCCCCTGACGTCGGCGTCCCCAAAGGGATCGTTCAGACACTCCTCCAGAGCCTCCTCCGTTGTCTGAGCCTCAGCCACTCCAGCGTATCCTAGGCCAGAGTTCTTGGCCGCTTCTTTCATTACTGCGAAATCCACGTTAATCATGCCCGGTAAGGGATGAATCGCCTGGAGACCATAGATTCCCTCGAGGATCGAGGCTATCCAGGAATCCATTATCCTATAAGCCCTGATTAGAGGCATGTCAGGGAACTTCTCCCTGAGCTTGTCGTTGAAGTAAACCAGGGTGAGGTCAGAGGAATCGAGCACTTCAGCCAGTCCGATCTGGGCATTCTTCAGCACCCTTTCCCCTTCCGAAGAGAATGGGATTATAGCTATACTAACCAAAAGCGCATCTTTTTCGCTCTTCCTTAGCTCTTCAGCTAGCACAATGTGTCCTCCTGTGCCTGAGCCCCCTCCAAGTCCTGATACCAGGACCACAAGCTCATTGCCCTTTATTAGCGAGATCACCCTGTCGATGTCCTCCTCCATCGCCTTCTTACCATTTTCCACAGTCCTGGCACTTCTTCCACTTAGAAAGCGATCCCCTATCAGAACCTTGTAATCGGCCTTGGACTCCTTCAGAGAGGCAGCATCTGTGTTAACAGCAATTAGCTTGAAACCCGCCAGGCCTAGCCTGCTTAGGTTTGTTACCACATTGCAACCAGCTCCTCCTATGCCCACAATCGCTGCCCTAACTAGAGACCTCTCCCCTTCTAAGAGTCCCCTGGCTATATCGAGAGGACTCGGGCCCCCTATCATCTCTTTCTCACCTCCGCCTCGGCTGAGAGGAGAACTACGTCTCCTATCTTGCTGACGTAGTAGTGAGGAATCAGAAACTCAAGCCTCTTGGTCTTGCTGCCTCTCCTAACCTCAGCTTCCGCCAGAAGCTGAGCTGTTCCATCCTGGCCTATCACTATATCCACTACTTTGCCGATCACCTTTGCCTCTGCGTCCACTACCAACTTCCCGACCACCTCTTCCCTTCTGATCACCTAGCTTCCCTCCAGCCACCTCTCAACAAGCGGAGATCTCACACCAGTGGCGACCACCATGACTCTTGGCTCGTAAAGCCTCCAGTTAGGCTTTATTCCCCAGAAGAGAGTGGTTATCCCGTAGACCTCCGACATCTCCCTGGGTATTCTCTCCAACTCCACCATCGTCAGCATGGTCTGATTGCCCTCCACATACACTAGCCCAGCCTTGGCGCCCCTTATGTCGGCTTCACAGTAGTTCTTGGTCAATGAGTCCTTGAATGCATCGTAAACCCTCCTTCCCTCCCCTATTCCTATGAAGCCAAGTCCTGAATTCCTTATCATGGCTGAGAGGTTGGAGAAGTCAAGGTTCACTAACCCGGGCTGAGGAACTATCCCTTGGAGTCCAACTATTCCGCCTATCACGTCCACAAGTAGACGATCCATCTCTCTGAAGGCCTGGGCTATGGGGAGGTTTCCTGCCCTCTCTTTCAACAGGTCGTTTGCGTTCACTATGGTCATGTCGCAGGCATCAAGCGTCTGAGCAAGACCCCACTGGGCATTCCTTGCTCTTGCAGGTCCCTCTGAGCTGAACGGTAAGGTTACTATTCCTATCACTAGCTTTTCTTTGAACCTACTCTTCACCGCCTCAGCTATGGCAGGGAGTGCTCCTGTTCCGGTGCCTCCTCCCAAGCCAGCGACGAGCATTATAAGTTCCTTGTCCCTTAAGGGGGCGAGTATCCTGTCAATCTCCTCTTCTGTTATCTTCCTTCCGAGTTCTGGTGATCCAGCTGAACCCCTCCCGTGAACCACACTTTCACCTATCAGTATCCTCAAGTCTGCCCTAGTCTTGCTCAGCACTGCAGCATCCGTGTTTATGGCTATCGTTGGGACATCCACTCCTGCTCTCTTCAAGTTGTTAATCGTGTTATTCCCGCACCCACCAAGACCTACAACCACCATCTTGAGGGCAGCCAAACTGGCTGCCTCAGCCAGATACCTCTCCTCCTCTATCCTTCCCGCCAACTCCATCACCTCACTATGGAAGGTCCGCTCATCCTGGAAAGCCTCGACTTGAAGGCATGGGCCAGGGACTTCCTCAGCTCGTCCTCTGGCACGTCCCTAATCCCCTTACTCTCTACGAACTCCCTGAACTTGACGATAGGAAGCTCGAACGGAGAGCCCTCCTGCTCTGCAAACCATGCAAGGTCTAGTTCTCCCTCATTCAGGCTAAGAAACTCATCAGCAAGTGCGGATAAGCTTACAACAGCATCCTCCTTCTTCTCTTTCTTCCTACCGAATAAGGGCATGATCTCACCTCCCATCACAAACCTAACTCAGCCAGGAAATCGGAGACATACCTAGAAGAGACCGAAGAGGCTACTATCGAAGCCCTGACGTTAGTCAATTCCCAGCTCGGCCTGACCCCCATGAATATCGTCCTGATCCTGTACCTTCTGGAAAGCGAGTCAGTGGCGGATCTCATCTGGCTTATATCAAGCGCCAGCTCTCTCCCTTCGTAGTATATTATCGCCCCTTTAGCATCTGTCAAGTCGCATTGGGCGAAGTCATCGGTTAGAGCATCCTCAACGGCTTCGAGTATGGTGTTTCCCATCCCAACTCCTATGAAGCCAAGTCCCGATCTGAATGCAAGCCTCTGGAAGTTGGAGAAGTCAACATTTATCACCCCAGGGCCTGTGGAGTAGTCCTGCATCCTCACTATCGCTGAAATGGCCCTACCAAGCCTCCTGTCCATCACCTTGAAGGCATAAGTTATGTCTCCTCCTCTTATCTTCTGAAGAACCAAGTCGTTAGCGTTCACCACTGTCATGTCAGCTGCTTCTAGAACCTCCTTCAGGCCGAACTGAGCGTTTCTTCTCCTTTCCTCGCCTTCCTCCTTAAGTGGGAGCGTCACTATAGCCATCTTGATGGTTTCTCTGTACCTGAGTCCAACCTCTCTAAGCAGGACAGGAAGCCCTCCAGTTCCAGTGCCTCCTCCAAGACCTGCTACACCTATGAAGAGATCAAGACCTTCGTCCAGGACGTCGAGGACCTGTTCAACGTCTTCCTCCATGGCTTGCCTTCCAAGTTCTGGAACTCCCTGAGCTCCTCTTCCCTTATGAGTGAACCTACCTATCAGAATCTTCTCGTCCGCCTGAGCATTCCTAAGCACTGCAGCATCCGTGTTGACAGCTATCAACCTGACAAAGCTTGGCAGCTTCATCCTGTACAGGTTCGAAATTATGTTGTTACCACAGCCTCCAACCCCTACTATGTTCACCTTAGCTGTGGCTCTCTTCTCCTCCCTAGCAAGGCTTCTCTCAAGTTCTCTCCTTCTGAACGACATGAGATCACCTCCTACTCCTTTATCAAAGCCCCAACGTCGCCGATCAGTTCCGAGATGGTCTTTGAACTCACTCCGGTTGCAACTACCATCACGCTAGGCATCCTGATCATCTCCTTCACCTTCAACCCCCAGCTAAGTCTCTCTATTCCGTACTTCTCGTTAATCAGCCTAGGAGCCTCGGAAGCCTCCGACAAGCTTACAGTACCATGAACTGTCAGGTATAGGAGGGCCCCATGAGCTGAGGAAGGATCCGCATCGAGAAGCCTGCTCTCTATTGCCCTTGAGACGGCCTTCTTTATGTTTCCATGTTGCCCATGCCCAACAAACCCTACTCCTGACCTCTTTATGACCGAGACGAAGTCTGAGAAGTCAGTCCTTATAGCAGCGCCTCTGGGGTCTATCATATCGACGAGTCTAATTATGGTCTTTAGGAGGACATCGTCCATGATCTTGAAGGACTCCCTGACCGGTATCTCGCCGAACTTCTCCAGAAGCATATCGTTCATGTTTACTATGGTCGTGTCAGACCTGATTATAGTCTCTCTGAGCCCAGCTTGAGCATTCTTCATCCTTTCAACTCCTTCATACCTAAAAGGAAGTGTTACGACAGACATTATGGTTATCTCAGGATTCTCCTCCCTTATTGCTGATAGTATGACGGGAAGCGCTCCTGACCCGGTGCCCCCTCCCAGACCAGCTACAGCTATAACAAGATCAGGGTCTCCAACCGCGTTTAACACCTTATCCAAGTCCTCTTCAGCGGCTGATCTTCCCTTAGCTATGTCTCCTCCAGTCCCCCTTCCCTTTAGGACGCTCTCCCCTATCTGAACGTTCTCGTGTGCCATGACATTCCTGAGCACGTTGACATCCGTGTTTACCGCCACTAACTTGGCTACCTCAATTCCAGAGCTAGCTAAATTGTTTATAGCATTGTTTCCGCAGTTTCCCACGCCCAAAACTGTGATCTTAGTTGGAATCTCCTCTAACTTGAGGGGTAGGACTCGCCTTCCGACATGCATTGTCAACACCCTAGATTTATTTAATTTCTAATTAGAAATGATTTCAAATTCGTTTTTAAATATGTATGGATTTTTGTAAGAACCTAGAAATGAATATCAATTAGATTTGATTACAAACAATTAAATAGGGCACGCATATACCTCCTTAGAGCGATGAAGAGAGCGCCTTCGCTACTCTCCATCACTAATCTGCCCTCAAATTACTTTATTTGGCTTAGAGAAGACTACTGCTCCGCGATTGTCTCTAGGGCCATCAACCTTATTGGAGCAAGCAGGCTGTCCAAGGAACTTGGAGTTCCCCTCAAGGCACTGGCCAATATTAAAGATGGAAGGAAGCCATTATCAGTCTCTCAGTGGCTAAAAATTGCAGAGATAACCCACACACCTGTCTCGGTGCTAGAGAAACAGGTTATACGGATAAGAGGTTGCAAAGGAAGGCCTGTGAGCCTCAAACTTCCTTTAAAAGCCAGCAGCTCCCTGGCTTCGTTAATTGGTTACTCTATAACCAACTCCATCTCATTTCACAGGAGAGGGGGAGGAGTTGTTCTAGTGATGCACTACGATGATGAGTACCAGAAGAGACACATCAAACTTGCATCTCTTCAAGTTTTTGGAGTGGAACCAAGGGAGAACTTGAGTAATTATTTGGTACTTCCATCTGCAGCTGGAACCATTCTCAACAAGGTTGGAGCTCCAACGAAGGAGGATCTGAGGAAAGGTTATAGGATCCCTAGCTGGATTTGGGACTGGAGAAAGGACTTCCTGATCTCGTTCCAGAGCGGCAGGAGGATGAGAGTTGTCCCCTCTAGAAGATCCCTAAAACTCTCCTTGAGAGTGGATTCGGAGGAAGATAGGGTTTTGGGTTTCCTCTGGGATGTAAAGAACCTTTATCTCTCAGTAGGAGTGGAGATAAGAGCTGAGCCCAGAATTGAGGTTAAAGAAGCTCCTAACGGTTCAGAGATAGAGTACGCCGTCTTGGAGATAGGTGGATACAGAACCCTTCTCTCTATTCTAGAACTTGGGTTCACAAGTAAGAAGAAGAGTTTGATGGTTGAGAAACTGGTGTGCTCTGCGTCTTAATCACAATTGGCTCTTGAAATCTACATTCAAACTAGCTAAGAAGGGAAAGAGATTGGAGTATTTCAAGTGCCACTAAACTAGATTCCACCCTGTAAGGGACCCTTAAAACATTAAACTCCGGGTTAAAAGAGTGCTACTTCAATTTGTAAGTGGAATTAGCGCTCCTTAAAGAAGCTAGTCACTCCCTAATAGCTAAAGGTTTTCCTTTTAAGTTATTTACTGGAGATAAACGACTTGATGTAGGAATTTCCTCGATGGGTGGTTCTTGGTAGTAGAATGCAGTTCGAAATTCCTTAAGACATTGCGTTCTGCCCTTATCTGCTGAAGTTTCAGTAATCAAAAGAACTCCTCAGCAGGTACTCTTCTACAGCCTCCACAACTCCAAGACCATCTGGTTTTCTGGTAACGATCTTAGCTACTTTTTTCAACTCCTCTGGCGAATTTGCAACTGCTATTGGCAATCCAACAATCTTCAGCATTTCAATGTCGATCCAGCTGTCTCCTATAGCTGCTACCTGAGTTATGGGTATACCTCTCAGCTTACATGCTTCGATCAGCCCAGTTCCTTTGTTTACCTTCTTATCACAAACGTGGATCAGGAACTTCGAATCAGATATCCTTACCTCTAGTTTTTTCTCTTCACACAGCTTACGAATTCTATCTACGTCTATTTCCCTGTCTTTCTCAAAGATAAAGTCCACATCTCTGTACCTGTTCATGAATGAGGGGGTTAAGCCCAATTCTCTCACTATGAGATCCATCGCTCTCCTTCCAATCTCCGGATCTCCTATCAAGATCCTTTTCCTTAGCTTCGGATCGTATACTACGGCTCCGTTCTCAGCAATTACGGGGCCAGTTAGGCCAAAGTAATGGGCTAGCTTGTAAGCTACCATGAGAGAATTCCCGGTGGCTATTGAAACAGGTATTCCAGCGCCCTCAAGTTTTCTTAAGGCGTAAATTACCTCTGGATACAGACGACGCCTATCATCGGTCAGAGTGCCAGCTATATCCACGGCTACAAGCCTAATTTTACCCATATTTTTCACCTGGTGATCTGGACTGAGCTTAGCTCCATTAGAAGCTCTTTTGCCTCTTTGTTCTGCTCAAAATATCTTCTGCATGGCTCTAAGATCTTTATGAGCTCCTCTGCAACAGCGTTCTTCAAGTCAAGGGGGTGAAGCTTGCCCTCCACGAATGCCCTTTCAAGCTCCTCATAGTTCTCAAAGGTTATATCTCCACCGTACTTCTCAGGCCTTTCAATCGTGAAGGGAGTCTTCCCGTCCCTCATTATCACGTACTTTACGAGCTCCATAACTGGGTTGTTTGGATCCCTAGCCGGGCAGAAAGCAGCCCTTATCTTCTTCCTTATATCCTCAGGAGAATCATGAACGAATATTGCTGATGAAGGAATGCTCTTCGACATCTTTGCACTTATCTGAACGTCGAGAAGCTCATCATCCTCGTATCCCATCTTCCTGGGACCTTGAAGGCCCATGAGAAGGTGATGATGAACGCAGACGGGTTTCCATAGGCCTAATTTAGGTCCTATCTCCCTAGCTAGAATGTTCGCCCTTCTCTGATCCATTCCAAGCTGGCATATATCCACTTTCATCGTGAATATATCGGAGACCTGCATTGGAGGGTAGAAATACGATGCTAGAGGAAGTTCTTCCCTCATAGTCCTTCCAGCTATGGTCATTGCTCTCATAGCCCTGTTCATTGACATGTGCTGCGCAACCCTGAGGACCAAAGCCCAGTAGTCCTGATCAGCTATCTCACTTGCTAGCTTGAATTCAACTTTGCTTGGATCTACCCCTAGGGAGATCCAAACGTGCTTGAAGTATTCAGAAGCCTTCCTAATAAGCTCCATGTTTCCCCCTAGCTTCCTGTTTACCCATGCATGCCAATCAGCAAGAAGTAAGATGAACTTAACTCCAGCTTCTGTGAAGTCCTTTACCTTGAGAGCAGTTATGAGCCCTGTCCCAATATGGGCTAGGCCAGAAGGCTCGAAGCCGTTGTAGGCCACTGGAGTCTCCTTAGTTTCCAATAACTCCCTCAACTCTGAGGGAGTTATAACTTCCTCAGTCGGCAAGCGTGTTATGAGTTCGATCCTTGTCTCTACATCCAATTCTCTTTAAGTTGCTACACGCGTACTATATGAACCTTTTGGACAGGTTGACATTACCTGAACTCTTCCAAGAACTTGCCTATCTCTATCTCCAGTGGCCTCCTTACTAAGGGCTCTCCTGCAAGTTGTGGGAGCCTTTCCCTCAGAGTGGGCTTCTCCTCCTTGTAGAAAAGTCCTATTGGTATCCTATTGCCCCACTCAAGGGCTTTCTCGTAGGCAGCCTTCCAGTCAGATGGGTCGTGATCCTCCCCCTCCAGCTCATAAACCCTCTCGTTGTAGAACTTCCACGTGTTGTTGAAAGCTACGCATGGTTGCAAGACATCTATAAACGCAAATCCTTTGTGCTCAATGGCCTGCTTTATCAGGGACTTGAGGTGAGACAACCTGCCCGGAAATCCTCTTGCCACGAAGGTGGCCCCAAGCGATAGGGCCAGGGTAATGGGGTTTATGGGCTCCTCTGGAGAGCCGAAGGGGGTTGACCTAGTTTTGAACCCCAAAGGGCTTGTAGGAGTTACCTGGCCTGTTGTCAGGCCGAAGACCATGTTGTTGTGGACTATGTAGGTGACATCCACGTTCCTCCTGATCGCGTGA
>QMVU01000035.1 GCA_003661265.1 Thermoproteota archaeon
ATGGAAGGTAAGGTCGAAGTTAGGGAATCCCCCAAATAGGGGAGAAGGGCCCGAGCTTCGAGGCCCAGACGACTAGGGCAAGATAAAGTTCCCGATAATCGCAGACGATACCGGAAGGATAGTTGCCTGTACGGGATGATCCACCCAGCCAAGGGCATAAATACAGTAAGAGCTGTCTTCATAATAGATCCGGAGGGGATAAAATCAGGGCGATCCTCTATTACCTGCAGGAGCTGGGTAGGAACACGGACGAAGTCCTGAGAATGGTCAAGGGACTGCAGTTATCCAATGATAAGGATGTAGCTTTGCCTACAAACTGGCCGAGTAATGAGCTCATAGTGAGTTATAGTACATTCAGCGACAGACGAGGAAATTGCAAAGAAGAGGCTAAAGGAATACGAATGCTTTGACTGGTGGTTCTGCCATAAGAAGGCCTAGAGCATCCTCTCCCCCTCTCTTTCTTCTCATCTCCAGAACGATGAATTTGGACATCCCCTCCAATTTACTCTCAACCAATTTATCGTTTCATTTCTTATCGAATTAGTTTGATTTCTGAACCAAAATGATAAAAAAGGTGATATTATAATTTTTCATAAGCGAATAAGAAGGAGATCTGTATGGAGGAAACCATTAGAAACCTGGTTAAGGCCTTCATTGGGGAAAGCCAGGCAAGAAATCGATATACATTTTATGCCAAGGTTGCGAAAAAGGAGGGATTTGAGCAAATAGCTGAAGTTTTCCTGATAACGGCTGAAAACGAAAAGGAGCATGCCTCTTGGCTGTTCAAGTTGATAAACGAGTTGAAGAGGAGGAGCGGTGAGGAGCTTAAGGAGATAAAGGTGGAGGCGATATGCCCTACTACTCTTGGTACGACAGCCGAGAACCTTAAAGCAGCCATAGTAGGTGAAAATTACGAGTACACGAAGATGTACCCCGAATTTGCTGATGTTGCCGAAAGAGAGGGATTTCCGGAGATAGCAGCGAGGCTCAGGGCGATAGCGAAGGCAGAACAGCACCACGAAGAGAGGTTTAAGAAGTTATTGAAGGAAGTAGAGGCCGGAACAGTCTTTAAGAAGGACAGAGAGGTTTGGTGGGTTTGCAGGGAGTGCGGATACATGCATTACGGCAAAGAGCCCCCTGAGAAGTGCCCCTCATGCGGACATCCGAGGAGCTTCTTCCAGGTGAAGTGCGAGGAGTATTAGGGTGAGGAAATGACGGAATTGGGGCAGGTCTACAGGTGTAACATATGCGGTAACATAGTAGAGGTCTTACACGCAGGGAAAGGAAACCTCGTCTGCTGTGGTCAGCCGATGGAACTCCTAGAAGAGAAATCTGAGGAAGAGGGAAGGGAGAAGCACGTTCCAGTTGTCGAGAAGGGTGAAGCAGCCTTAAAGGTGAGGGTAGGCTCCGTCCCACATCCAATGGAGGAGAGGCACTACATAGAGTGGATAGAGGTCATTGCTGATGGTGAGGCTCAGAGGAGGTCCCTGAAGCCGGGGGAAAGACCTGAGGCAGAGTTCAAGGTTAAAGCCAAGGAGCTTGCGGTAAGGGCCTATTGCAACCTCCACGGCCTATGGTCGACAAAAGTCAGCTGAAGAGAAATTACGCAGCATCACCTCTCCTCTTTTTTAGCGTTTAGGAAGCTTTTCTATAGCCCAAGATATGTCGAGCTCGTGTAGCCTTTCCTCAGTCGGGATTCCATTCTCATCCCAGCCCATCATCGCATAGTACAGCTTTATGGCCCTTCTCAGCTCATCCCTGCTTATTGCTGTGTCAGATAGGGCTCCAGACCTGCGCGGTTGGAAGAACCTTTCAGGAAGCCAGTCATCTTGGGACCTGAATCCCCTCATCAGGTTGATTATCCTCGTAAGCGTCGTTGCTCTTTCTGCCACCTTGAGAAGCTCCCAAGCAGTTGTGTTCCATCCTGTGATAGCCCTCACCATCTCAACCTTTTGCAACACGTTGAATGGCATGAAGAGGCAGATTGGGAGTACGTTGTTCAGGGTCATGTAGTTCACGTAGTAATAGAAGGTCCTAACCTTCCTCGGTCCTAAGTCCTCGACAGGAGGAGCTTCGAGTATACCCAAGGACCTCAGCTCATCCGCTACCCTCTCCAAGTTCAGGGCGGTGTCGTGCATGTTGTGGCAGTGGTCAGCTCCCGTGGGCGAGACAGCGTAACCCAGGCCAAGACCTCTCTTGAGCCTTGGTTCGTGCATCGGAACCTCCTGCCCCTTTACGTGTATTGCGAACTTCTCCGCCCCTTTTCCGATCTTCTCAGCTGCTCTCATTGATCCCTCAGCCAGGAGGTCTCCTATGCCCTTCCTCTCGCCTATCAGCTCGACGAGCTTAACCATCGCCTCAGCATTTCCGAAGCTGAGATCTAAGCCAGCATCCTCCTTCGTCAGTATCCCCTGCTCAAAACACTCCATCGCAAACGCTATAGTCGCTCCAGTGGATATAGTGTCCATTCCGTACGCGTTGCAAAGCTCGTTCCCCTTGCATATGGCTGCGAGGTCGTCTATTCCGCAGTTTGACCCAAGGGCTGCCAGAGTCTCGTACTCAGGCCCTCCGTAGTCGGGGTCCACCTCCCAACGCCCCTTAACCCTCACTACTTTCTTGCACGCTACCGGGCAGGCAAAGCAGGTGTCCATCCTGATCCCATATTTCGCCTTTAGCGTCCTGGCATCTATCTCCATGACGTTTGGGAACGGATCTCCCCTGAAGTTGTTGATGGGGAGGTTTCCGGTCTGGAGTCCTATGTCCATGGCAGCCCCTGTTCCGTAAAGGTGGAGGTTCCTCACCAGATTTTCAACGTTTTGAGCGAGCCATGCTGATAACTCCCTCAACTTCTCGGGATTGGCGACCTCTGGAGCCTTTGATCCTCTTACCGCCACAGCCTTCAGCTTCTTAGATCCCATAACAGCTCCAAGCCCAGTTCTCCCAGCAGCTCTCGTTACGTCGTGCATTATGCAGGCAAATCTCACTAGCCTCTCCCCTGCAGGCCCTATCTGAGCTACTCTAACCCCTTCATCATCGAGCTCCTTCCTTATCGCCTCTTGAGCGTCCTTCGTTTTCATTCCCCATATGTGGGATGCGTCCATTATCTCAGCCTTCCCATCGTGGACCCAGAGGTAAACCGGCTTCTCGGAAGCCCCCTTCACTACTATTGCGTCAAAACCGGCCCTCTTCAGCTCAGCTCCCCAATAACCTCCAGCTTCTGCCTCCCCATATCCCCCAGTTAAGGGGGAAATTGCTCCAACGCTGTGCCTTCCAGCTCCTGGGATTGGAGATCCGGTGACAGCTCCTAAGGCGAAGATCAGAAGGTTATCGGGACCCAATGGGTCGGTGCTTGGGCCGGTCTCCCTCAGGAGGTAATAAGCTATGAACCCCCTGCCCCCCACATAGCGGCGGTAAAATTCCTCTTCTCGCTCTTCGACCCAAGTTTTACCCTCAGACAGGTCTACTCTAAGTATCCTTCCGTTATACCCGTGCATTTCATTTAACGTCGCACCGATTACTTAAATTCTTGAGTCCCTCAAAGGGACATTTGAAAACCTTAGCGAAAGCTCTGGACAAGAGGACTAGTGACAGATTGACGTTACCAGCTTGCAAAGTTTGCACTTCTCGACCTCGATCCTGGGATCAAATGCCTTATGCAGCTTGCACATAAGGCCCTTCTTCCTAACAGCCTTGCAGACATCGCAAAACTTCATCACAAAGTCCCTGTACGATATCTCCTTCCTAGCAAGGGATCTGGCAATTTCATCCACCATGGCTGATATCTCCTCCTCCCCCTCAAGGTCCATGGCCTTTCCCCTCAACTTCCTGCTGTAAAGGCTTATAGCCGGTTGACTGACGCCTAAAAGGTTAGCAGCCTCCACCTGCTTCAGACCGTGATCTCTGACAAGTCTCTTGGCAATCATGGCCCTGATGACCGGAAGTACGCATTTCACCGCCACTTCGCAGGGCACGAGCAGTTGATATCCCCCCTGATTTCTGACGAACGATAAATATAACTATCATGACTATCGTAATACCGGTTCTTTAACGAGCTGCTCAGCTCATGAGACGCGGAGCTCAAGAACAAGGGGCTTAAGTAAGGTTATATTGTGATTTCCACCTTATAAGAGGGATGATTGAAGGCCGGGTGCTTAGAAGGTTCGATCCCTGGCATGGGAGCCTCTGCACATGCCCTACCAAGTACTCCTTAAGTCCCTATACTGGATGCGGGCACTCTTGCCTCTACTGCTACATAAGCGCCTACATCAGGGATCCATTTAGGCCCAGACCAAAGAAGGATTTCCTCAGGAATCTTTCCAAGGATTTGACAAGGGTTAAGCCGGGCCAGCTTGTCTCGATGAGCAACAGCTCCGACCCCTACACTCCTCCGGAGGAAGAGCTCATGCTCAGTAGGTCCGCCCTTAAACTCCTCCTTAACGCTGGGATGAGGGTCTTAGTTGTTACGAAATCCGATCTTGTGGTGAGGGACATAGACGTACTTTCTAAGGGCAATTCGGCTGTTTCAATAACGGTGACGACCATGGACGAGGGGTTGGCCAGCAGGCTTGAACCAGGGGCCCCTTCGCCTGAGATGAGGATGAAGGCCTTGGAAAAGGTCTCTTCTGCCGGAATCCCAACCATTTTAAGGCTTGATCCGATAATTCCGGGATTAAACGATTCCAAAGATTCCATCTCTGAGGTTATAGATAGGGCAAGGGAGGCTGGAGTCAAGCACGTCGTCTCCTCCACGTACAAGGCGAGGGCTGACAGCTTGAGGAGGCTTCTCTCCTCGTTTCCTGAGTTAGAAAGCGTAAGAGACCTTTACAGGAGAGGAGAGAGGGTCGGGAGCTATATGTACCTCCCAAGAAGCATGAGGAAAGCCATCTTGGGAAGGGTGAGGTCTCTGGTCCTTGAGGCTGGCATGACCTTCGCCGTCTGCCGGGAAGGAATGCCTGAACTAAACAGCGTGGGGGTTTGCTGTGATGGTTCGCACCTAACTTTTAGGGGCAAGCTCTTACTCGCCCCAGACCCTTGTGGAAGTGATGAAATTGGAGGTTTTGGAGGAGGAAACTGTGTATAGCGGAAGGATATTTGATTTGAAGGTCCACAAGATTCGGCTGGGATCGGGAAGGGTTATAAGGAGGGAGTTCGTTGAGCATCCAGGAGCTGTAGCTATAATAGCTGTTAAGGGGGATAGGATCCTTCTAATTAGGCAGTACAGGCATCCTGTCAGAGGGTGGATAATAGAAATCCCGGCAGGCACCCTTGAGGAGGGAGAAAGTCCGGAGCAGTGCGCCAGAAGAGAGTTGGAGGAGGAGACTGGGTACAGGGCGAGGAAGCTGAAGGAGGTCTTCAAGGCTTACGTGGCCCCTGGCTACAGCAGCGAACTGATTCACTTCTTCCTGGCCGAAGAGCTTGAAGAGGGCGTCTCTAAGCCTGAAGAGGATGAGATAACCCAAGTGATTTGGCTTGACACTCGTAGCGTGCTCGAGATGATTTCCAAGGGAGAGGTAAGGGATCTGAAGACGATTTCCGCTGTCCTATGGATTGCCTCCCAAGGCTTATAGCCAACTCCTCCTACCTAGTTTAGCCCTTAAAGGACTTTTTTGGCAATCTCGCTTAGATCAGGTCCATGTAGTAGAGGAGGTTTGTCATGTACTCGAACGCCTCCCTAGCCGCGAACTCAGCCACATCATGGTATGGATGAAGTTCTATGGTCAGGAATTCGTCATAACCGGAGTATTCGAGCACTTTCAGCGCGGATCCGAAGTCTATCTCGCCCCTCCCGGGCATGAGGTGGAAGTGCCTTCTGTCTACCTGGTCAGAAACGTGGACATTTGCTATCCTATCTTGGAACATCCTGGCCACTGTGGGAAGGCTTTCCCTGAAGGCGAAAACGTGGTTCAGGTCTATTATTGTCCAAAGCTCCGGAAACTCCTTAACGATCTTCCTGACGTCCTTAGTGTAGGATGAGAGGGCCGGACATGATCTCGTCCGACTGAACCTTGGTTCAGGCTCAACGGCCAGGGAAATTCCCCTTTCTCTCGCGTACTCAAGGAGCTCAGCTACTATCAGGAGGGTTTCATCCCATCCAGCCTCCTCTTCCCCCTCCCTCACCTCAACCCCTGGACCTATGTTGACGAACCTGGCACCGATGCGAGATGCCATGTCTATGCTACTCTTCACGAAGTCAAGGTCCGTGTACGGGTTCCCTCCCTGGACGCAGAATGCATCGAGGTTTAGGGAGGCGGCCACATCGAATATCTCATCTCCCTCACCCTCATTAATCCTATGAAAAGAAGAGATCTCTATCCCCTCATATCCTATCTCTGATGCAATTTTCATTGCAGATTTCAGGTCCAGGTCCATAAAAAGGCCTGTGTCTATGCCCAGCTTCAAACTAACCACACTCCAAACTCTTGCAGACTTCCCGCTTCAATCTAAAAAGTGTTTTCAAAGGCTGGAGTCGAGCAATTAGCTTACAAACTAGCCTGAGATCATTAGGTTTACCAGCTCCTGCAATGTGGAGACCTCAACCACCCTCACGTCATACCCGCTCTCCCTCAAGTATTCCTCCAACGAGACGACCTTTTCCTTGTACGTTGTGACATAAAATCCAGGAGCTATCTTCTTCGTTATGGGAATCATGACTATGACCCTCGACTGACCCGGAGGAACCGCAAATATCTTGGCTCCCATCTGGGCTGCTGCCTTTGCCTTCTCAGGAACTCCTCCGACCCTGCCTATGGTTCCGTCTGGGTAGATGACCCCTGTAGCCATAACGTCTCCCCTCAGGGACTTGCCTTCGAACGCAGCTAGGATCGCAACTGCCAGAGGGGCCCCCGCGCTTGGTCCATCCACTATTTCGACCTCTTCCTGAGCTCTAATAGTGACAAGGACATCGAATCCTGAGAACGACTTCCCGGTAAAGGACTCAACTGCTGATATAGCGTTGTTCAAGCTGCTTTGAAGGTCAATACCTATGTAGGGGTATGTCTTCACGTAAACGCCTCCCTCGCCAGGCCTTATCTCAACTTCAGCCTCCATGACCACACCTTCCATCCTCTGATTCCACCAGGGTCCTACCGTTCGTACTGCCACAATCGAGACCGTTGCGTTCCCCAACAAAGAGCCTGCGCCCTCATAACTTGTTGACGTTGATTTCTCCACCATCTGCCTGTAGTAGGCGAGTTGGGAGGAGAGCATCCTGAGGGAGTTATTCAGCTGAACTACCTGCTGGGAAAGAGCTTTGTTCTCCTCGCTCAGCCTTGAGATGCAGCTTGAAAGCTTTTTGTTGGTCCTGTAAGAGTCTATGTACAGATAGAGCTGAACCGCATTCCCCAAAATGCTTAAAATGAGGAGAAGCGCTACTGCCCTGCTCCTCATTTTCACCTCAATTTCCTTGCGCGCTGGGTGTAAAACCTTTGCTCTCCACAAGTCATTAATAGGGTGAGAGGTAATTATGGAGAAATGGTCAGGTGGATAGTGAAAGGAGAAATCGCTGGCTCTTGGATTCCAAGTAATGAAAAAGAGATTCTCCTTTGGAAAAGGGCTGGAATAAAGGCAGTTGTCGTTCTAATTGAAGATCACGAGGTGGTTCCCTACTGGAAGTCCATGGATCATTACCTTAAAGACCTCAGGAAGAAGGGGTTTGAAGTTCTTCACTCTCCAATCGAGGATTTTAGCGCGCCAAGCTTAAAGCAATGCATTGAAACCGTTAGATGGATCTCTGAAAGGGTTTCTGAGGGAAAACCTGTCCTCATCCACTGTTTTGGGGGGATAGGGAGGACTGGGACTATTGCAGCCTGCTACCTAGTTTACAGGCATGGTCTTACTCCATCTGAAGCTATTTCAGAGGTCAGAAAGAAAATTCGCGGCGCAGTTGAAGCCAAAAGTCAGAAAAGAATTGTAAAAGAGCTCTACGAGCACCTTAAGTTCAGGAGCTCCAAGTTTCTATCATCCAGGTCTTAAGGTAGGCTTTCTGTTCCTCAGTGAGCTCGTCTATTTGAATTCCCATAGACTCCAGCTTTATCTCCGCAACCCTCCTGTCTATCTCCTCTGGTAGTCTGTAGACCTTCGGTTCAAGTTTCCCCGAATTATCCTTTATGTACTTGGCAGAAAGAGCTTGAAGGGCGAAGCTCATGTCCATTATCTCAGCCGGGTGCCCGTCGGCTGCGGCCAAGTTGACCAATTTTCCATCCGCAAGGAGGTATATCCTCCTTCCATCTGGCATCAGGTACTCTGTGACGTTCTCTTTCGGCTTTCTAATCTCTTTAGCAAGAGATTCCAGGTCACCTTTGCTTATCTCCGTGTCGAGATAGCCCACGTTTGCCAGGATCGCGCCATCCTTCATAACTTTGAAGTGCTCTTTCCTTATCACGTTTATGTTTCCCGTTGCCGTTATGAAGAGGTCTCCAACCCTTGCTGCCTCTCGCATAGTCATCACCCTGTATCCATCCATTCTGGCCTCTAGAGCCTTTATAGGATCGACTTCAGTCACTATGACGTTTCCTCCTAGGCCCCTAGCCCTCATGGCCAGTCCCTTCCCTACCCAGCCGTAGCCAGCTATGACCACGTTCTTCCCAGCTATGAGCAGGTTTGTGGCCCTCATTATCCCGTC
>QMVU01000036.1 GCA_003661265.1 Thermoproteota archaeon
ACTTTACATAATTGATAGTGAAAAACCGATTAGGTCAGACTTGGGTTTAGATGAAGAATACGAATGTACAAAAGAAGAGTTTGAATATGAGTACAAAGGAAGGAAATATAAGATTTTTGCAGAAGGACGAGAAGATCCATATCGTGTCCTTTTACGGTTTGAGGAACCAAATGGTACCGTATGGCATGCTGTAAGTGGATATGCGTTGGGAGAGGGATTTGACTATTGGGAGGAAGAAACAATTGAAGAGGGATGGAAATAAAAAGTGAAAACCCAAAGGAGGTATAAAAAATGGGATCTGAAATCCAAAATAAGATCACCTGCCCTTACTGTCAAATGTCTTTCGTCGTGTGGGGAGTAATAGTAACTGAAAACAGCGAAGAACTGATTGACCAAGCCTGGGTAGATTTTTGTCCTTACTGTGGAAAGAGACTTAGAGAATACTTGAAAAAATGAAGACTCAACCATTCGAGCATCAAATCAAAGCGTCTAAATTCCACCTACAACGATATTCTTCTGCCGATTATTCAGAGCAAGGAACAGGGAAAACTTGGGTCGCTATCAATGTGATTGAAAAGAGGATCGAGGCAGGGCAGATCAAGCGCGCTCTAATTGTATGTCCTGCCTCGATCCTTCATGTTTGGGAATCAGAAATTGAAAAGCATTCAAGCTTTCTCACCTTTACCCTACTTCGAGGATCTCAGCGAATGGAAATCTTCAAAGAAGTGGATACTCACTGTTATATCATTTCCTATGATTCCCTCACTTCTGATATTGTCAAGCTAGCAGTTAGGAAGTGTCAGCAAGTCATCTTTGACGAGGTTCACAAGGCAAAGAACATCAGAGCGAAAAGAACTCGCCTTGCTCTAGCCCTCGCTCGCAAAATCCCCTATCGTTTACAAATGTCTGGAACCCCCTGGCCTAATTCCCTTGAGGACATCTTTTCACTCTTTCTCATCCTTGACCGTGGTGCTACATTTGGAACTAACTATTACCGTTTCCTTGAGCGTTATTTTTACGCCCGACCAATCCCCCGTACAAGGATAAAGCGCTATATTGCCAAACCTATCCTCAAGCACATTCTCAAGAAGGCATTACAGGGAAAAGCAATCCGCTATCTCAAAGACACCTTAAGAGATATCCCCCCTAAAATCTATCAGACGATTCCCGTTGATCTCTCTCCAGCACAGAGAAAATACTACCGGCAGTTAAGTCATGATCTTCCAATTGAAGAATTCTCCTTTGAACTTCCCCCGAATATTCTTGCCAAATATGAAAAATTACAACAAATTGCAAGCGGATTCCTCTATCTTGATAACCAGCTTGTAGAGCTTGATAACCCTAAAGCCCAAGCCCTTCTTGACCTTTTGCCCAATGTCCTCGCAGGAGGAAAGAAAGCTGTTATCGCCTGCAAATATCGCTATGAAATTGAGCTCCTCAAATCACTACTAAAAGGTTATCATCCTCTTGTACTGGATGGAACCACAACAAACAAAGGAAAAGTATGTAATAAATTCCAAACTGACCCAACTCATCAAGTTCTTATCATGCAGGTTGGGTGTGGGATCGGTGTAACTTTAACGGCCGCTGACACAATGATCTTCTTATCAAATACTTTCAATTATGCTGATCGCTATCAGAGTGAGGATCGAATTCACCGGGCAGGACAACGCTCCCGAAGAGTGTTGTACATTGATATCATTGCAAAAGATACAATTGATGAACGTATCCTCCGAATTCTTCGCAAAAAGAAACAGAGGATTGAGGATACGTTAGATAACCAGCAGATGTAAGATTTTCTAACCAATGAGATGTTAGATTTTCTAACACGGCGGTCAATTATCTTGGGGCTTGACTCTCAAAGAAGTCTATCCTGAGTTAGAGCAAAGTGAAGCAATCGAATATGAAACTGTTACCTGTGTTGGTTTCTGGGTTTTCGTTGTTCTTGGTAAAGAATATCAAATCCAATCAAAATAATTCCAAGCCCGGCTCCAGCCGGGCTTTTTACTTTCCCCTCCTTGGCAAAGTCTTTCCTCCTCATTATACTACCATGTAGAGCTGAAAAAATCCCCCAATCCATGATATAATTGGGATAAGATGTACTTCCAAACCGTCATCCTCTATTGTCAGGTTAACGAAATCCCCACACCACAAGAAGCGGAATCCCTCCTCCTCCAAATTTCTGAAAGACTTAGCCTCATCGCTATTGCCCCACCAGAGGTCTTCATCTACCCTCACCCTGAACGAGCCTATCTTATAATCCTGCCCATCGGACAATCACATCTTTCCTTTGAAACCTGGCCTGAGACGAGGACAATTCGTATCCTGATTGATAGTTGTAAGGAGATTGACGTTTCAATCCTGAAGGAAGAAATCGTAAAATACTTCTCTACCCAAACCTTGAAAATTGAGGAGATGGTAACACGATGGCCATAAAATATACACCACCTAGGATCTCAACCATTAAAAGGAAACGTAAGTTTCCTCGAATACCAGCTCCACCTCCAACACGAATCCATCTGTCCAAAAATCACTACAATCGCCAAGCGAACAAACGCCAAACTCAACTCCTGATCAAAGAGCAACTGGAGGAGTAATGCAACCCCTTGATCTATTTGTACGGAAGGGAATACCTCATCGTATTGTTTCAAGCGGGCAGGAGATCCTTGTTAAAATCTGTCCTTTCTGTGAAAGCCGGGGAGTAAACACCAATGAGCATCCCTGGCATCTCTATGTCAATCGCTACACAGGGAAATACCATTGCAAGATCTGCGGTGCTCATGGAGATTTTTCACGCCTCAAGGAAGCATTTGGTTTCACCGCTTCAAAGCTCTCTATAAAAAAGAAACCTCCCATCTCAATCACTCTTGAAGAGCTTCAACGATGGCATAAACGTCTCCTTCTGGACAGAGAAGCACAGGAATACCTGAAATCAAGAGGAATCACTCTAGAGGCAGCAAAGCATTTCCTGATTGGAGTGACCGAAAGATACAATCGCCGTATGATTGCTATTCCCTACATCGTCCATGAAAAAATCTGTGGAATCAAATATCGCTCAATCACAGATAAAACCTACCTTGCAGAAACAGGATCAGATCTGAAAAATATCCTTTTCAATCACCAGATTCTTCTTTCCTCTCCTCCAGATGAAGTGATTATCACAGAAGGAGAGATGGATGCCCTTTGCCTTTTCTCTCAGGGATACCAAAACGTTCTCAGTCTATCCTCTGGAGCCGGCCAGGCAGGGACAGGAGATTTTCTTGAGGACTTAAAACAGGTCAAAGAAATCTATCTTTGCTTTGACAATGATTCTGAAGGCCGGCGGGCAACTCGTGAGCTTGCCAAGAGACTTGATTATAAATGTCGGTACATCCGTCTTCCTAATGGATACAAAGACATTAACGAGTATTTCATGGGGGGATATACCCTCAATGACTTTTTCCTCCTTCCACGCGAGGAGGTTCATATTGAACATGTCGAGCCTCTGGCTAAAGCAATCGAAACCTTGTATGAAGAACAGCAAACAGAGCCCATCGTCTTTCAGGTATTCACACCTTGGGAAGGAATGAATAAAATTCTGAGAAGAGGAAAAGGGATTACAGAAGGGGATCTGGTAATAATTAGTGGATTCCCTAAGACGGGAAAGAGCAGTTTACTTATTCAATGGAGCTGTTACCTTGCCCAATCGGGTATTCCAGTCCTTTTCTATTGTCTTGAAATGAAGAAGCGGCGTCTTATCCCTAAGTTCATCTCTGCATGGCTAAAAGACGTTTACATCGAAGACCCTATGCAGGGGTTGCAGGTTAAAGAAGACGATCCTCCTATCTATATCGTTGATTCCTCAGCAGGTGCAGGAAAACCAAATGAAGTCTTTGAATTGATCAAGGAATCTGTAAAACGCTACGGAATCAAAGTTGTCGTTTTCGACAATCTCCATTTCCTCCTCTCTGATACATCTCATCTACCTGCCGAAATTGCAATGGTGACAAAGCGATTCAAACTCCTTGCCGAAGAGTTATCTATCGCAATCTTCCTTGTTGCTCATGTTACAAAAAAGACAGACGAAATCAATCCTCCTACTTCTGCTGATCTCCGAGATAGTGGGATGATACGGGCAAACTCCGACTACATCTTCGTCCTTCACAGAAAACGCACCATGAAAGAAGAAATGGAAGATATCAAAGTCCCTGATTACGAAGGGCCAGCAGTGCTCATCCTTGACAACTGCCGCTATGGAGAAACCGGGCATATTATATTAGACTTTTACCCAGAGAAAAATCTATTTGAGGAGGTTTCCTTTGAAGAAAACTGAAGAGATCAGAGAAAGAGATCCCGAATGCAGGCTCTGTGAAGAACTGAAACGCAGTAAACTTGAACACCGCTGCCTCTGGGGGGAGGGAAAAGGGCCTATCATGTTAGTTGGGCAATGCCCAGGGACAAAGGAAGATATAAAAGGAGTACCTTTTATCGGGCCTGCTGGAAGTGTTTTACGTAAAATCCTCGGAGATAAAGTTGAGTACTGCTATATAACAAATGTTGTGAAATGTTACTACAAAGATACCCCAACCCAGCAAATGGTCAAAAATTGTCTTCCTTATTTGTTGTATGAAATTGTTACTGTAAAGCCCAAAGTGATTATCACCTTGGGCGAAGTAGCGAGCATGGCTCTCCTGCGAAAGAAGAAGATCCAGGATATCTCATTCATTCCTCAAACTCCTAAGATAAAATTAATTGAACACATTCCTGTCTTCGCTACCTATCATCCTGCTGCCGTTATCAGAAAAGGAAACTGGAGCGATGTAATTAAGGATCATATAAGAACGACAATCAAAGTTGCATGGGAACATATCAATCAAGCTCATAAACCTTCACACGGAGAATATACCATCGCGCAAGATGTTTCTACGATAGAAGCTCATCTCTCTTCTACCCTCACTATAGATGTGGAGACTTCCGGTCTTTATGAATTTGAGGAAGAGGCTTATATCCGTTCCATAGCTTTCTCTCCTTCTCCTCATCATGCGATTGTTATCCCTTGGGATGAAAACTACTGGCAGGATAAATGGCAACAGGTAAGAGACATCATTAAGAAGTTACTGACTGACTCAGGACAAACTCTCATCGGACACAACCTGAAATTTGATCTTCGCTGGTTAATAAAGGATCTTGGACTTCAACCAGAAGATATAAAGTGCAATATCGAAGATACCATCCTCATGCATCATCTTATTGATGAGACGGCAAAACATTCCCTTTCTTCCCTTGCTTTCAAATACACAGATATGGGAGGATATGATCGTGAAATACTGAAGAAGGGAGGGCCTCTTAAAGCAGAAGGAGAAGAACTCTATCTCTATAATGCAGCCGATGCTGATGTAACCCATCGCCTTTATATAAGATTCAAAGAAGAATTAACAAAGGAAGGAACCTACTGGAGACCTTACCGCTTTCTCCTTATCCCAGCGACAAAGGCTCTTCTTGCAATGGAACATCGAGGCGCTCCTGCTGATCGCAACTTCCTCTTATGGGCTTATAAGAAATTACAGAAAGAGTATAACTCCCTTCTTGAAAAGATCAATTCTGATTCCATTGTCAGAGAGCTCTTTCCACGAAAAGATTTCAATCCCTTCTCATACAATCACATGAGCAGATTGTGTTCGCCTCTCTTTCAGGAAAGCAGAATTCCCATTCCCCGTACCAAGAATGATAAAGAATCCTGGAATAAGGAATTCCTGCGGAAAGCAGGAAAGGAATATCCAGTCTTCGGATGGATCGCCGAACTCAGAAAAATCCGTACACTCAGCTCTCACATACGGGAACAATATCTTCCAGCTATACATAACGGAAAAATTCATCCAAGCTTCACCCTTTTCATTGCACGATCTGGAAGAACCGCCTCCCAGAATCCGAACTGCCAGAATCTCTATAAAGGTGAACTACATGGAGTCAAAATACGAAATATGGTCTATGCCCCAAAGGGATACTTACTTCTCTCAGCAGACTTTTCTCTTCATGAAGTACGGGTTGCTGCTGCCCTTTCTAAAGATCCCAAGCTGATCTCCCTTCTTGAAGAAGGAAAAGATATCCATTCAGCTACAGCAGCCACAATTGAAGGAATCCCCTATGAAGAGTTTCTAAAAAAAGTGGAAGAAGGCGATCCAGAATTCGAAGAAAAACGCAGAAAGGCAAAAACGGTAGTTTTTGGAGTCATGTATGGTATGACTGCAAGAGGTCTTGCTCAGCGACTGGAGATTCCTGAAAAAGAGGCAAAAAGGTATATTGAGAGCTTTTTCCATCAATATCAAAGGCTGCAAACCTGGATTAAGTACATTGTCTCAAAAGCGAAGCAGGAAAAGAGGATAAGGACTCCATTTGATCGTTACCGATCCTTCAGATGGGATTATGACTTTGAGCGTAAGGCAATCAATTTTCCTATCCAAAGTGCAGCATCCGATCTTCTTTTACTTGGCTTATCAAGAGTCCATGAAAAATTCACGGAGTTAAAAGTCAAAAGCCATCCCATCCTTGAAGTGCATGATGAGATTCTTTTCCTCATGAAGAAGGAAGAAATGGACGATCTTTTACCTCTGATCAGGGAAATCCTTGAAAACCCACAGGAGGGATGGCTTGAACCTGTTCAACTGAAGGTAGATTTTTCGGTTGGAGAAAGATGGGGAGAGTTAGAGAAAATATAGACAAAAAAATAAAGATCCCGATAGTCTGTAAATTCAACAAAGCTGCTGAAATGGAAAATAAAATAGGAACGATGAAACGTTTTTTTAAGAGATTGAAGAATAGGATCAAAGCGTGTTTTCGGTTTCGGGATATGTGGACATGGAATTATGAATCATGTGAACGTTGCGGTTCATGTCTCAGAATAGCATACACCATTCAAGATGAGATCTGGTATATCGTATATGGTTCTGACAAAGGTTGTTTATGTCTAAATTGCTTTCTTGAATTGGCTTCAGAAAAAAACGTAACAATTACTCCAGACCATTTCAAATGGTTGTGTCTGTTTAATGGAGATAAACCTTCATTTGATATTATCCAGGATGAAAATGACAGTAGAAAATAAAATATATTGCGGAAGGGCGGAGGAAATTTTAAAATCATTTCCTGACAACCTAATCACGCTTACAGTAACTTCCCCACCATTCAACGTCAAGATGCCATACTCAACCCATAATGACGCAATGGCTTACGAAAAATATTTGAAGATGCTTTCTGATGTTTTCAAGGAAGTCTATCGGATTACGAAAAAAGGTGGTCGTCTTTTCATTGACCTTCCCTCTTATCTGAAGATGGCAACGAAGTCCCGCGTTGCCTATTCCGCAATAGACATACTTAATCTCTTGACTCAAGAAGTAGGCTGGAAGCATGGTGATCTCATTGTTTGGGATAAAAGAATAATCGCGTCAAAAAACCCCACCGCGTGGGGATCTTGGCGTAGTCCTTCCTCACCCTATTTACGAGACCAGATTGATCTTCTTTTCGTTCTTTATAAAGAGCAATACAAACTTGCTCATAAAGGAGAATCTGATCTCAGTAAAGATGAATTTCTCAAATGGACAGTTAATATATGGCAAATTCTCCCTGAAAAAACCATGAGAAAATATCACCCTGCACCATTCCCTCTTGAACTTCCTTATCGTGCTATCAAGCTATTTTCTTTCAAAGACGATGTCATTCTTGATCCTTTCTGTGGAACTGGAACAACCTGTGTTGCGGCGAAAATGCTTGGGAGGAAGTTTATTGGAATTGATATTTCAAGAAATTATGTGCTTCTGACAAAAAAGAGATTGAAGCTCCTCAAGGAGGAACAACAATGAGAAGCACAAATAATGAAACCCTTCTTCGTGAAGGTATTCCCGGTGACTTTCCTTTTATTGATTCCCTCCACAAAGAGGAAGGTCATGCTTTAGGTTTTATCCCAAAGGGAGTTTATTTATCCGTTCTTGAAAAAAGAAGAATAGATCAACGGGACAGATGGAAATACTCAAAAATCTATATCACTGAAGATAATGGAGAGCAAACTGGCTATTGTTACGTCTCATTTCATGGTGAAATGGCAAAGGTATTCCAAATCGTAGTAAGGAAAGATGCCCGACGATGGTATCGCGCAACTTTAATGCTTTCCAGAGTAGAAGAAGAAGCAATGAGAAGAGGAAAGAAAGGAGTAGAAGCACGAGTCGCTATTGACCTTGAAAGCAATCTCTTTTGGAGAGCTATGGGATACGAACCGATAAAGGTACTCACTTCTACCTGGTTAAACCAACGGGAAAGCAAATCCAAGAGACCGCTTTTTCTTTACCAGAAACTCTTCCTTCCTTTATTTCAGCAAGGCCAAAAAACTACAGAAAAGGAGATAGAACAATGAAAGGAATTCTAAAAGTCAATCCTTCTCGCTGGCAGGTAAAAGATCTCTGGAAGTTCCCCAGAACAGGGATTCTTGTTCATGCTCAAACTCCGGAAGGGAAAGAGGAACTGGCTGATCTTGTGTTCCTAGATGAGGAATCTCTGGAGAAACACCTGCAAGAATGGGATAAGGCAAAGCTTGTATTTTTAATAAAAAGACTTCTGCTGTAT
>QMVU01000037.1 GCA_003661265.1 Thermoproteota archaeon
GAAGCTATTAGAAGGAGAGGGAGCTCCGTGGAAGAGGCTTGTTGAGGACAGGAAGAACATAATAAGGTTCTTCAGGAGTAGGAAGGAGCCTAAGCTCTTCTTCACAGCTCCGGCAGGCGTGTTTTTCATATGCAAGGGCTTCGACTCCATGAACTTCCTTAAGAGGCTTGTAAGCAAGTTGATGGTAGGAGTTCCTCCCGTGGACTTGGGGAGGATGGGGGTTGTCGTCACAGGAGGAGGGAGCAAGGGATTCGTGGACCTCCCTGACTACGAAAACCTGGTTAGGATGGCCTCAAAATACTTCCTAGCTGAGGATAGAGAGGGAAATAGGATTCCGGCTCCCTTCATGGACGTATACGGTTGCACTGAGACCCTCACCTGCATCCTCAGCAGGTTTGGCTCCCACGAGGGGTTGCCCCACCCCCTCCAGCACGTCTTCCTCGTGGATCCCCGAACGTATGAGCCCCTGAAGGAGGGGCAGAAAGAGGGGGTTATGGGCTTCCTCGACCTCCACAACACGTCGATGCTGGGAGCCTTTTACCCAGGGGATGTCTTCAGATGGAGGGAATCCGAGTTCTATTACGGGAAGGAGTTCACCTTCTTGCGGAGGCTAACTCCTGAAGAGGGCTGGAACTTACAAAGGGCATGTGGTGGGGCGCTAGAGGAGCTCATGTCCAGGGGAGGCTAGGTCCTTGGAGTTTCTAGCTGGTCCTGAGCTGGAGAAAGTCATTGGAAAGAGGCTAACCAAGGAGACGATGAAGAAGGCAATCGATTTCGGGCTTGAGATGCAGAAGAAGCTGGCCGAGATGGAGACAGAAGAGAAGCTCGGGGTTATGGAGGAGCTCGGGAGGAGGTGGAGTTCCTCGCTAGATGCAGGTGAGCTCGACGAACTGGTCGGAAAGCTGAGCTCAAAGACAGGATATTGCGAGAAGATAGTTCTTATGGATCTAGAATTCGTCTCTACCCTGCTCGATCCCGAGGTCATCTCGCTCTCCCTAGAGCACTCCCTGCCGGAGGGGCTTGAGTCCCTTGACGCCTTCGTCGAGGTTAGGAAGGGGGAGCTCTACAGGTGCATCCCAGCGGGCCCCGTTTTCGTCATAGGATCGGGAAACAGCGTCCTCCCTGTTATGATCTCTGGCATCTTCTCCCTCATGACCAACAACTTCACGATAATCAGGCCGTCCTCCTCCAACAAGGAGGCGGTATTCCAGATCTTCTCGATTCTAAGGAGAATTGGCGAGGAGGAGACCCCCATCGGGATGATCGCTAGGGAGATAAGCAACTCCTCCTTGGTATTTTACGAGGAGCCTGAAGGGAAGGTCTTGGAGTTCCTACTTAAGGAGTCAGAGGTCGGTGTCGTCAACTTCTGGGGAGCAGATCCAGCTCTATCTGAAGTTGTCAGGTCCGTTTCATCCAACCCAAATCACCCGAGGCTGAGCCTTCTCGGCCCGCTGACTGGCTATGCGATAGTTCACAGGGGAGCTGATCTCGAGGAGGCTGCAAGGTCCTTGGCCGAGGCGATGGTCTACTACGACCAGCAGCTTTGCAGCTCCCCGACGGAGGCCTGTTTCATAGGGGATTTTAAGCAGGCAAAGGAGTTTGCGGAGAAAGTTGGGAGGGAGCTTGAGGCTCTAACATCTGAGTTCCCGATTAGGAAGTCCGAGTACGAGATTTATTTGACTCAAAGCACTAGGAACATTCTCAGGATGAGAGGTTCCTATCTGGTTGTGCCTAAGGATAGGGGGCCCGAGTGGACGATAGCCGTAACCGAGGGAAAGAGCAATCTGGATGCAGCTTTCGCCAGACTTCCAGACTTCACCCTCCCAGCGAGGAGGAGGTTCATAGAGCTCATCGTCGTCAGCTCGGAGCCCGAGGCCGTGGAGAGGGTGAAGATGCAGAAGGAGAGGGAACCGTTTAAGGGGATAATGGGGATCCAAACCGTCGGATTGGCAGCTCCAAGGGCTGCTTTTGACTCCATAGCCTCCTCTCTTGCTGAGTGCGGTGTCTACAGGGTCGTCCCCTTAAAGGACATGCATCTAAGGTCCCCTATTGAGCCATTTGACGGGAGACACCTGGTTAGGGATTTCGTTAACATCCTTTACGTTAGAAGAGAATGATGTTGTGGAAGGGATTTAGTTGAAGATACTGGTTACAGGAGCTTCGGGCTTCATAGGCGGGCACTTGGTTGAACTTCTGGTAGAGAAGGGGTACGACGTCATTGGGATGGTAAGGAAGACTAGCGATACCTCTCTTCTAGATGAACTAGACGTTAAGAAGAGAATTGCCGACCTAACAGAGCCTCAAACACTTAAAGGAGCGGTCTCAGGGGTGGATGGGGTAATTCACCTCGCTGCCTACTACACCTTTCATGGGAAGAAGGAACTTTACGAGAGGGTGAACGTTAAGGGCACCAGATACCTCCTCGAAGCCTGTTTGAGGGAAGGGGTCCAGAGGTTCGTGTATTGCAGCACGACAGAGGTCATCGGTCCGGTTAAAGAGATTCCAGCCAGGGAGGACCACCCACCAAATCCGCAGTACGAGTACGGAAGGTCAAAGTTGAGGGCGGAGAGAGTTGTTAGGGAGTACGGGGACAGGATTAAGACCACAATAATAAGGCCATCAGGCGTATACGGACCAAGGAACGTTGATGACATCTCTTACTACTTCATAACATCATTTGCGAGGAATGCCCTGCCCACGAGGATAATAGTTGGCTCCGGGAAAAACGTGGTTCAATTCGCCCACGTCAAGGACGTAGTTCAGGGCTTTTACTTAGCCCTTGAGAGAGAGGAGTCCTGGGGGCAGACCTATTTCATAACTGAGGACAAGTGGTACTCTTACCTGGAGGTTTACGATATACTGGCGGAGATAACGGGAAGGGAGCCCCCTACCGTTAGGGTTCCCAAGTGGCTAGCTAAAGCTCTAGTTTACCCAGTTCACCTCGTAAAGGTAGCGGCTGGGAAGTGGGATTTCATGTGGGATCCGAAGACAGTTGACGCTGTGACTAGCGATAGAGCTTATAGCATAGAGAAGGCTAAGAGGGAGCTTGGCTATTCCTCCAGGTATTCCTTGAGGGATGGCTTGTCGGAAACGGTTGAGTGGTACAGGGAGAAGGGCATAATACGGAGCTGTTAAGGCGGGTCTCGTATCCAAATTCGAAGGCCAAGCTTCGATCCCTTACGTTGAACTGAAGGGAAAAATAATGGAACTTCTTTCAGAATAACCGAGTTATTTTTCATATGATGCCTTTATAAGTTTAGTAAGTTTCCTATAGGTCCTGGCCACAATTGGATGATTCGTCCTTTATGCTAATTAATGGAGATCCTGGTCTAACGTTCGGTGATAGAATGCCCCGTTCGAGGGGTATTCTCATTGCCATCGTGTTCCTGCTGCTGGCAATTTTCATCTTACTGGTGTTTAAGCAGGTAGTGCTGCCTAAGGAGGGAATTCCTTCCGAGACCCCTCCCATCCCCAGTCCAAAGCCAAGCAAAGCGCCTTCTCCTACCCCCTCTCCAAAACCACAAGTCTCTGCTAAGAGGGAGGAGCGCGGTCCCTATAGCATGGAACACTGTAGTTACGTGATCTTTTGGCTCCCATGCGAGGCAGCTGGTGAAATTGGGATTGCAACGATGCTGGTTTATCCGAAGCAGCCAAGGTATGCTGAGGGAGCTCCAATAGCCATAAGCGTCCAGGGGATAATATCCCCTCAAAGCACCGCATTGAGGGCCCCAAGCTTCGACACCCACGGCATGATATGGATCTACTTCGTCTACCCAGGGGGCAGGTCTGAAGGATATGAAAGCGGAGGAACGTATGACTATGGCGGAAGCGCCTGTGTTGAGGCGCTTTACACGGTCATACAGTTTGCTGAGGGGAAAATCGTAAATGGAGTTGGGAAGAGGATAACGGACTACGTCGAGTACAACATCCTGACGGATAACATAGGGATATACGCGTGCTCAAGCGGAGGAAACGTAGTTGGGATGCTCCTAGCAAGATATAGCAGCGGACTTGAGGGGCTGAAGTACGTCGTCTTCTACGAGACCCCAGTGGGAGATCACTACATCACGGGGGACATGGGAAAGGTGGGAGACGATCCGGATCAGAGGGTCGATGCCGACGGAGACGGGATAGCGTGGGATGACTGCAGGAACTTGAGGTACGTTGAAGGCTCGTGCAACGAGACAAGTTGCCTGATAGACTTCTCTAACCTGGATTACGATCCTCAGGTGGGCTTTTACCTCGACAACAACGGGGATGGAAGGGCGAACTTCTACGGGAAGTTCCCAAAACTCAGGACGGACGTAGATCACAGCGGTGCATTGGAAGAGGATGAGGACTTCATATTCACGGCGTGGGATGTGGTTATAAGGGGAAGGAGGATGAAGGTCTACTCCTACGAGGTAACCTCAGCTGCCTGGAGGAAGGGCCTGCTCTCTAAAGTTCCTCCCAATGTTATGAGGCTAGATGAGGCCCTTAACTTCTGGATTGAAAGGGACATCAGCTATCACTACGATGAGATCTCGAAGAACTTCCCTGAGATAAAGGTCATGCAGATAGGGTTCGCCAGGGATCACGTTCAGGCGACCAGGGACCATCCCCACATAGTGGTGAACTACAACGCGTTCAGGAAGAGAGGACACTGGGTCAGGCTCAATCCAGATAAGAGTTACCTAGAGTACGTCGCCGGGAGGAAGTTAGATGTTAAGGAAAACGACGCAAACATAGAAGTCAGCTGCCAAAATGTTGCAGGGCTCCTCCTTTACTTTGAGGACAGGAGAATCGTTACCTTCGCTTCAATGCTTGAGATGGCAGATAGGGTCCAATTTGACAACTGGAACGCCGATCTAAAGGAAGTTCTAGCCCCATAAATTGGCCTTATCTCCTTAGGGGGAAGTTAGCCCCATGACTGGACGATTCATTCTGAAACATTTTTAGCGGAAATTAAGTGGGCAGGAGGGGGAGTAGAGTTGAGGACATTCGTTGTCGTCCTTGTAATCATCTTTCTGGTCGTTGGGGCTCTACTCCTCCTGTACTACCTTCCTCAAGTTACTGGAGGTCATGTTGAGGGACCCACGACCACCCCAGCTCCCTCCTCCCTTCCCCCGAAAACTCCATCTTCGCCGGGAATTCCTCGGGAGAGGTGTAGGTACGACCTTGAGGTCATCGAGGGCTACTTGGTCAAGGCTCCCAACGGGAACAAGCTGTACGTTAGGATATACCAGCCAAGAACCTCGCTTTACAAGGCAAGGTTTCCTGCAGTAATTTACGTTGGAGGAGGAAGGGGGGAAGGGGTAGTTGGTGGAGCTTGGAGCTCAGACAGACCTCTTGGGGTTGCGGAGCTCGGAGTAATAGAGGTTTACTTCAATCCAGAGGGGGTAGGTCCCCCGCAGTACAGGAGCGAGGGAACCCCTGACTTCGGCGGGTTCAGGCAGCAGGACGACCTGGCGGCTGTAATACAGTATGTTATGTCCCTGCCCAACGTGGATGCAGATAACGTGGGGGTCGTTACCTTCTCCTTCGGCATAACGACTGCGGCTGGATGCCTTGGGAGGCACCCGGAGCTCGGGGTCAAGTACCTAATAGACGTCGAGGGCCCCTCGCACAGCGTGATAAGCGCGGTGGACTACGGAACTGAGGAGCAGCAGAGGAAGTTCTACGAGGCCTTCGGGCACTGGAGCCTGGCCAAAGATCCTTCCCCTGAGAACCAGGCTTGGTGGGCTGAAAGAGAGGCTTACAGGTTTATTGGAAACTTTACAGGCGCCTATTTGAGGATCCAGGGGGAGATAGACCACATCCAGCCGAGGGGAGTGTACGAACATGCCCTAATCCTCAACAATGAGGCGGTCAAGGGAAAGCCTTGGTGGGTTAGGATAGGGCTTGCTGAGGACGGGAACCCGGTGAATCAGATATATCCATTGGACGACCCGTCGAAGTGGCCTAACTGGACGCCCGGGCAGATCAAGGGAAAGTTCAAGGAGGTTACGAGGAAGGCCATACTGGAAATGGTTGAGATGTTCGGGGGAATCCCTCAGGTTTGCGGGGAAGGCTCCCAAGCTGGAGGAGCTGGGAAACTATCGGTCCACGACGTAGACCTGCTCGACAACGGCCACCTCCTGCTCACCCTGTTCACGGTGGGAGGAGGTCCCAGCAAGGTAGTTGAGGTGGACGAAAGCGGGAACGTCTTCTGGTCCTTTGAGGACCTTGACTTCGCTCACGGGGCTGAAATTCGGGGAAATTTGGTCCTCATATCCGATACTGGAAACGACAGGGTGATAATTGTAGACAGGAGGACAAATCAGATAGTGTGGAACTCGGACGATGTGATGCTGAGCGATGGATCAAGGCTCAGGTACCCGAACGACGCCGATTTCGTTGGAGAGGATCGCATCCTCATCACCGACAGGAATAATCACAGAGTGATCGAGATAGACCTCAAGGGAAATGTTATATGGCAGTTTGGTGAGACAGGGGTTCAGGGAAACGATCTTCATCACCTAAGATTTCCCCACAACGCTGATAGACTTCCAAACGGGAACACCATAATCTGCGACTCGGAGAACAACAGGATCTTGGAAGTAGATCCCTCCGGAGATGTCGTATGGGTTTATGAGGGCGGGCTTAATTGGCCGAGAGACGCTGATAGATTGCCCAACGGGAACACCTTAATAGTTGATTCGAAGGGCGGCCGCGTGGTGGAGGTCGATCCAAATGGGAATGAGGTATGGAGTTTCGTCGGCCTCAAACTTCCCTATGACGCTGATGCTCTGCCTGATGGGAGGGTGATAATATCCGATTCCGGGAACAGCAGGGTCATAATTGTGGACAGAAATCGAAACGTCATCTGGGAACTTAAGGTTCAGGACCTTCCATGATTCCAACACCTTACTTTAATTTAACAGGTTTTAGGGTGCTGCTTTAACGAGGAGAGGGAAAGAGCTTTGTACGATCTGGTGATTAAAGGAGGGATCCTCATAGACGGCACGGGCAACCCTGGATAAGGGCTGACGTCGCCGTTAAGGACGGGAAGATAGCCAAGGTTGGTAGGGTTGAGGGAGAGGCTGACCTCATCGTAAATGCCGAAGGGATGGCTGTTTCCCCTGGGTTCATAGACATGCACTCTCACGATGACCTGATCTTCTTTAGAGATGTTTACAACAGGCCAAAGCTGCTTCAGGGAGTAACAACTGTTGTCATAGGGAGCTGCGGCCTCAGCCCTGCTCCTCTAAGCCAGGAGACCCTTCATGAGCTTAGGGCATACCTCCTCATTAAGCGTCGTCACGATAGAACTCAGGAAGTCTTCATAGTCCCTCTTGATCCTTTCGAAGACCTCCTCTGGACTAACTGCCCTGAAAAGCAGTGGAACCCCTGAGTAGACCTTTATCCAACCCTTTTCATGCAAAGACCTCAAAACAGAATAGATCTTCGTCCTAGGAACCCCAGACTTCTCGGATAACTTTGTAGCAGTGCTTAAGTGATTTCTTAGTAGACAAAGGTATGCCCTGGCCTCGTATTCTGTGAGCCCAAGCCTTTTCAGCTTCTTGACGACGCTTCCCATCATCTAGGAAGAACTTCGAATAAATGTTTACTGTAACCCGAGCTGGTTAACGCGCGCAAAAACTAGGCCTGCGATCCTTAATAAACCACTTTAACGAAAAGTTGAATAAAAAAGTCTTTTCTCGAGCGATAGGGGATAGTGAGCTCCTGAATAGGTGTAAATCTGCGCTTTGGGGCGTTGCTGTCGGAGACGCCATGGGGAAGATGACTCGCTCCAGACGTCGCTCGTAGGCTGAGTTGGGTTAAGAGAGAAACCACAAGAGGGGCCTCCGTCCTAACTTTGAGGACGAAGGGGCTTAATCCTGGATTTCAGGCACGGGAAGGCGCAACTTTTGCCCTAGCTCTAGTCATACTGTATAAGAACGCTAGGGAAACGATACTATGTGCGGTGAACATGGGAGGAGACGCTGACTCGATAGCTGTCATGGCAGGTGGGATAATTGCAGCGATGTACCCCTCAACTCTGCCCGAGAAGTGAGTGAGGACAGTTATGCGGGTGAACAAACTGGACCTAGGGACGTTGGCAGAGAGCCTGGCTTCCCTCAGATCCAAAAAAGGTGTGGTGCGGGCGAATACTGAGGTATTTGTCTGCCTATTCCTTCTCAAGCTCCTTTAATGGGATTGGGAGCTTCAGATCCTCTGGAACGACGGATGCCCTTTCCTCAATGGTCTCTAGCACTAAGGAGGTGTTCGTCTCCTTCACACCTGGTACTGATTGGATCTTAGCCAGGAGCTTAGTTAGCTCCTCTCCCTCCTTAGCTATAAGCTTGACTACGATGTCGTAAATTCCCGTAATCCTGTGAATTTCCAGTACGCTGCTTCCCAAAACATCCTTCAGCTTCCTCGCTATCGTCGTAGTCTTCCCCGCCTCTCCCTTCAGGAAAATCATGTACTTATATGGCTTCCCCAGCTTCGAGTGGTCCACCAGCGCCGTGTAACCCTTTACTATGCCCGCCTCCTCTAGCTTCTTGACCTTCTTCATCACCCCTGCAGGGCTCATCCC
>QMVU01000038.1 GCA_003661265.1 Thermoproteota archaeon
GGTACCATAATTCCAGCGGATCTAATTGAGAGAGAGGATGAGTTAAGAGGGAAATATGGTATTTGGACTGCTGAGAGCCTTAAGGTAGTAATAAACAGGTATGTTGATGGGGCAATCGCCGAAAAAACAGGACATCAGGTTAAACCGGAGAAACCGGATGTACTAGTCAGTTTTGATCTAGTACACAAGGATGTTACGGTAATCCCTTCCCCCGTCTTCGTCTTCGGTCGCTATAAGAAACTAAAGAGGGGCATTTATCAAGCTAGGTGGGTTCCTGGAGCGGAGGGCACCATCGAATCATATATCGGGGAGATAATGAAGGAAGCTTTCAAGGCGGAAGATTACAAGCTTCATGCAGCCGGGAGAGAGGATTTTGATGTTAGAATGCTCGGTAGCGGAAGACCTTTCGTGATGGAACTAATAAGACCGAAAAAGAGGAAGGTTAACCTTGCGGATCTAGAGAAAGAAGTTAATTCCAAGTTGAGCGGAATTATAGAGGTTTCTGATTTAAGGATGACCAGCAAAAGAGTGGTTGTACTTCTCAAAGAGTCTTCGCGTATTATGAGGAAGGTGTACCGCGCCAAGGTAGTTGTAGAAGGTAAAATTTCGCCAGAACAGCTCCTAAAGCTCGAAGAAGAACTTTCAAACGCGATAATTAGACAGAGAACGCCTATTAGGGTACTTCATCGTAGAGCAGACATCATAAGAGAGAGGAGGGTGTACAAGGTGCTTACCAGACCTCTTTCCAACAATTCCTTTGAGATAACGATAGAGTGTGAGGGTGGGCTTTATATAAAAGAACTGATCGACGGTGATGGAGGTAGAACTAGGCCTAGTGTCTCCGAGATCTTAGGGGAAAAAGCTTTTTGTAGCGAACTTGATGTAATCGACATAATTATTCCTGAAGAGTTGATGAAAGAGGTAGGGGTACATGGGTAGGAGATCAGCAGGATTTCTGTGTAGGTCCAGAAGATTCCTTAAGAAGAAACCACGTGAGAGAGGAATGCCTCCTCCATCCAGATTTCTAAGGGAATATGCTGTAGGACAAAAAGTCGTCATAGATGTCTTTCCGTACTTTAAAGAGGGTGGTTTACCTCATAGGAGGTATCAGGGGAAGGTTGGTGTCGTCACTGGCAAGAGAGGACATTGCTATCTGGTAGACGTAAGGGTTGGCAAGAAAGTTAAACACTTAATAGTCTCTCCAATTCACTTGAAGCCCCATCATGAGCAGAGGTGAAATCTTTGTCGTTGGGAAAGGCTTCACCGGAGAAAAAGCCTTTGACTTTAGCGGAGGTAAGGGCATTTATTCATGAGAGATGGGCTAAGGATCAGTCTATGCTTGCGAGGGATCAGAAAAGGTTGTTTGAGTATCTTTCGAAGTTCGTAAAGGTAAAGGACGCAGAGGCATGCCGTAAAGCAGTTGAACAGCTGATGCAGGAAATTGGATTAAGCGAGGAAGATGCGGTGATGATAGTCAATATCATGCCCAAGAGCAAGGATGAGCTCAGACCAATGCTCTTCAGAACATATCCCCTGCTCGACGCGAAGTCCTACGATAGGATTTTGGAGATCCTCAGGTCTCTTCAGGAGGGGGAGGAAAAGTAGGTCATGTGGAGGTACGATCCTAGAAGGCAGAGCATGCCCCACGATAGTTGGGCTTATGTACTGGCCTTATATGGGCACCCGCTTAGCGCTCAGGTTATAGGAGACAAATATTTCTCTTTAATGGAGTTTTTAGCTAGGCCTGAGAGTGGAATAGAAGAGAGAATGAAGGTTTTCGTTGGAAAAGGACCAAGGCAGCACGTTAGTAGATTTATCAGATACCTGGACTATGAGGACCTCATTCCTCCCGCAAAGTCTAATCTCTCCATGATTGTAGCGAAGATAGTTGCCGAAAGGGAGAGTTTTTTTGTTTCTTTTTTTAATGAGAGCATCCCAATTACCCCTAGACTTCATCAACTCGAGTTATTGCCTGGCATAGGTAAGAAAACCTTGATCAAGATCCTTGAAGAGAGAAGAAAGCTCCCATTTGTGTCTTTCATGGACATCGAAGAAAGGGTTGGCCTAAAAGATCCGGCAGGTGCCATAGTTGAGAGGGTTCTTATGGAGATAAGAGGGGAGGATAGATACAACATCTTCGTGGCGACCAAGTCGATGTTTGAGAGGAAGTATTCAATAATCTAAAATTATCTCAGTTCCAGAAAGCCCATTTAAGGCCTTTAGAAGATCTCCTTTTTCCTTATAACCTGCGATTCTAACTTTTTTCCCCTTTTCTGCTAGGAGAAGGGCCTTCTTTACTTTCTCCTCCATCCCCCCTGTGACGTCGATGGTTGACGCGGAGGTTTTGCCGATATCAACCAGATCTTTCTTCCGAACCACCCGAAGTACTCTGCCCCTTTTATCCATTACCCCTGGGACATCCACTAAGAACAACACCTCATCCACTACATCGAGAAGCAGCAAAGGCATGTCATCCGCTGAGAGTATCGCTACACCAGTATCTTCCGCAAAAACGACATCCCCCATCAATAAAGGCGTAATTTCGTTCTCCAAAGCCAGCTTTATTGGAGTTAAGAAGGGAGTCCACCCACTTGATGACTTATAAACGAGGGAGGAAGGGTGAAAGACTACAACTGGCAGGCTTGCCCTGAGGAATTCCCTCAAGAAAATCTGTGATAGCTCTGTAAGCCAGTATCTTGTTTCTGTCACACCTATCCTGTTTTTGAGAGTTAACCCCGCGTCTAAACTGTGCCTCGCGGCAAATGGATGGGCATATGAGCCTCCCCCATGAGCTAAGATGAGTTGCGTCCCTGAGCTCACTACTTGTTTGACCTCGCTACAAAATGATCTAATTCTATCCATCCTAGGTTTTGGTTGTTTTGCACCTTTTTCTGTTATCGTTGAACCTCCTATCTTCACGTAAATTGTTTTTCTCGTTGCCATAGTCGACGTAAACATTACAAGGTGAATCGCTCATAAAGATTAATTCCCTCTAGGAACTTCGAAAACTGCAATGTCAACATACGTAGTGGATGAATACATGCTGACCAGCGGCAGCTTGAGCGATGAAGAAACCCTTAAAAAATTGAAAGATTCGGTCATCCTTATCCCAGAGGGCATTATCAAGTTTATGGAGGTAAGGGCAAACAAGGGAGACAAAAAGGCTCTTGGAGCCCTCTATCAGGCTCTTAAGTTGAGAGAGCACGCTCCCAAATTTGGGATAGAGGTTAAGATCGCCAAACACTTGGAAAAGGGCTCCAAAGCATTGGAGGAAATTGCTAAAAAGCACAACGCGAAAGTCCTCACGAGCAATTCCGTAAGATGGCTGGCACTTAGAGTAAGGGGAGTTCCGACCTCATTCCTAGGTACGGATGAATGGCGCCCGGTACTCGAGGAATTTTTCCAAGAGGGCATAATGAGCATACATCTAAAGGAAGGAGTGCCTCCAATGGCGAAGAAAGGCCGACCAGGTCACTTTAGGCTTATCAAATTGAGGGAAAAGCCCATGGGAAGAGATGAGTTGATGAAGCTAGCTCACGCTCTCATAGAAGGTGCCAGATTGGATCCAGAAGTCTTCGTGGAGATACAGAGAAGAGACGCATACGTCATCCAGCTAGGGGAATACAGGGTTCTTGTGGCCTTTCCACCTTTCTCCGATGGTGTTGAGATAACTGCTGTTAGACCTATAGTGAAAGTCACTCTTGATGATTATGAGTTAAGTTCGAAGCTGAAAAAGAGGTTAAGAGAAAGGGCAGAAGGTATAGTAATAGGAGGACCTCCTGGAGCTGGGAAAACAACGTTTACAAGCGCTCTGGCTGAATTTTATAAGAACCTAGGGAAGATCGTTAAGAGCCTAGAATCTCCAAGAGATTTGCAAGTAGGGGACGAAATAACGCAATATACCAAGTTAGATGGGAGTTTTGAGAATGCAGCTGATCTTTTGCTTCTTGTTAGACCAGATTACGTTTGTTTTGATGAGATGAGGAAGGACGAGGACTTCAAAATATACACCGACATGCGCCTAGCTGGAATCGGAATGGTCGGCGTAATACACTGCGGCTCACCCATTGAGGCGATTGAGCGATTCATAGGAAGAGTTGACTTGGGAATGCTTCCGCACGTAGTAGACACGGTGATCTTCATCGAGGAGGGAAAGATAAAGAAAGTCTACAGCCTGAGCATAACGGTAAAGGTACCTCATGGAATGAGAGAAGAGGGGCTTGCAAGACCAGTAGTGTTAGTTAAAGATTTCGAAAGCGGGCAGCCAGAATATGAGATATACTCCTTTGCAGAACAGGTAGTGGTTATGCCCTTGAAGAGGAGGAGACCCCCCTCCATCGAAATCAAAGGGTTCCCCTCCGGCGAAGAGATATACGACTTCACCGTTAAGGAAGGAAGGAAATCAGTTATATTAGAGTTTGGAGAGAGGGGAGCCAATAGAAGCGTCTCCTTGTACGATGAAGATATCGAAATAGCTACAGTAAAACTCGGTCCGATGGGGAGAACTGCAATAGGCAAGAGAAGGAAGGTTGGGAGGCAGATACTAAGGGCTTGGAGGGCAGGCACTCTCAGGGCCTTCTTCCTATGATTGCCTCTTTCCCGAAAATATCTTCCTAATACGCTCTTCTATCCCAATATCTTCAAGGAATTCGTAAACCGATGCGGGAACCAGGAGTTTCCACGAATCATCTCCCTTTAACATCAACTCCCTGATGTTGGTAGCGGAGTACTTCTCCCTCTCATAAAATGGGATCGACAACACTTTTACTCCTACTTTGGTCAGATCTTCAATTGTTTCAGGGTCATTTGAATATGCAACATCTATCCTTGGAATCCTATCCAATACAAGCATTCCCCAATTCTCCTCTGGACTTTCCGTGTCCGGGATGTTTACCAGAAAGACCCTTCTTAGGGGGATCCCCTCTCCCCTAAGGGCTCTTATAATCATTTCATATCTCTCATCTACAGATAGAGGATTTCTGGGTGTGTTTGAGAACTGGGCGCTACCTACTGCGATTACAATCTCTTCTACTTGTGATAGGATGTACCTTACAGCGTGTAAATGACCATAATGGAACGGTTGGAACCTTCCAACGTAAAGACCCCTCTTGTACAATCTTCTCACCCTGAGGTTCCAGCAAGTCTGATCCCATGGCTCAGTCTAAAATCTTAACTACTCTCAAATCTCATGATTCGAGATGGACGTCAAAGTGGGATTTGTTCAGACATCTCCGATGCTTGGTGAAGTTGAGAAGAATGTAGAGTCCGCTTTGCTGCTAGCTTCAAGCAAGGAAGCTGATCTCTTGGTTTTTCCGGAGCTTTTCAATACAGGATATCTCTTTCTCAGCAAGGATGACTTGGCTAAAGTAGCAGAGCCAATTCCTAACGGTCCGACAACAGAGAGGTTGATGAAGTTCGCCTCAGAACACTCGGTCTCTGTAGTTGCTGGCATCGCCGAAAGGGATGGTCGCGCGTTCTACAATTCTGCGGTTATAATAAGCTCCGATGGGGATTACGTAGGAAAATACAGGAAATTACATTTGTTCTCCACGGAAAAGCTGGTATTTGAACCTGGAAACCTTGGTCTTCAGGTTTTTGACTTAGGAAAAATCCGGGTTGGGGTCATGATCTGCTTTGACTGGATCTTTCCAGAGGTAGCGAGAGTCCTATCGCTAAAAGGAGCCCATTTAATCGCTCATCCAGCTAACTTAGTGTTGCCCTACGCGCAGACAGCAATGCTTGCCAGATCTATAGAGAACAGGGTGTTCACCATAACAGCCAACAGAATTGGATGCGAGGAGAGGGGTGGTAAAAAGCTTTGCTTTACAGGGAAGAGCCAAATAACCTCTCCGGATATGAAGGTGCTGACAAGGGCCTCTGAAGACTTGATGGAAGTTGGTGTGGTGAGCATCGATCCAAGAGAGGCCGAAAACAAGAACATAACTGAACTAAACAACTTATGGGAAGACAGGAGACCAAAGGAGTACTACATCCTAACCAGATGAGGGGTGTACCCCACATGACTGCCGAAATACGTAGGGAGTATCCAGAATTCCCTATCGTTGGAGTGGGTGGGGTAGTACTAAGGGATAACATGATCTTGTTGGTCAAGAGACGCAATCCTCCAGGAAAAGGCCTATGGGCAATTCCTGGTGGAATCTTAAGGCTTGGAGAAACGTTAATGGAAGCTGTTAAGAGGGAAGTGAGGGAAGAATGTGGAATAAGGGTGGAGCCCATCAGTTTGATGAAAGTCTTCGATGTTATAGAGAGGGATGAGAAGGGCAAGATAAGGTTTCACTACGTCATAGTGGATTATCTCTGTAAAGTCGATGGCGAAGAGGATATTAGGCCTGGAGATGATGTGGAGGAAGTTAAATGGGTGCTCCTCGATGAAGCCCTTAATCTCAGCCTGACTGAAGGCACTAGATCGCTGATAGAGGATCTCAGAAGGAGGTTGTTGGTTGTCAGGAACTCAGACATAGAGAAAGTGTTATTTGGGGCTCCAAGAGGACACAAACACTTGAGAGGGCTTATATTCTTAAGGAACGGCATTGTTTTAGTTTTCCAGCAAGCAGCTCTTGAGAACATCGCCCGTGGTGTAATCAGCTTGATTACACACCCAAAGAGAAAGGCCCTGAGTCTTAGATCAGTTAGGTTAGAGGATAGAAAGGAAGGTTATGCTGAATACCAACTCATTGAGGAAGATGTAGCAGAAGAAGACATTATAAAGGAGATAACCCTCCTGCTCAGTGATAAATAGCAAACCTATAAGCTCCTCACTCTAATTAAGAGAAGAGAGGTAAATGCGCTCTCTCGCTAGGGGCTTACGTCTTTCCTCAACACGCGAACTACTTGATAAGGTAGGAGATGAGAGAATCCTCTCCTTTCTAAGGGAGCTTGAGGAGAGAAGCACGATTAACGTAGGGACTTTCAGACTCAATAGATTAGCAGCAATCATGTACTACAATGCGATCCCACCAAAGCACAGGGAGATTCGTCTTCATCCCCGCGTAAAGGAGATATTAAGGGAGAGAAACCTTCTTCCCCTCTTCACTCACCAATCCGAGGGCATTAGTCTGATAAGGGAGGGGAAGAACGTCATCGTCGCAACGCCAGCAGCCAGTGGGAAGTCATTAGTCTATTTGATCCCAATCTTGGAGAGTTTTATCGAGGACTCCAGGGCTAAAGCCTTGTATCTTGCTCCAACTAAGGCTTTAGAGAGGGATCAGCTTATCAAGATAGTAGAACTTACAAGGTCGCTTGAAGGTTTCGGAGCCGCCGCCTATGATGGAGGAACTCCCGCTAAGGAAAGGGCTGAGATTAGAAGGAATCCTCCCACGCTCCTCTTGACAAATCCAGACATGTTGCATTATGGAATTCTACCCAACCATAGGAAGTGGAGTTCTTTCTTCTCGAACCTCAAGTTCATAGTCTTAGATGAGATTCACGAATACAGGGGAATTTTTGGAGCTCACGTGGCCAACATCTTGAGGAGGACAAAACGGCTTGCTAATATGTACGGATCAAATCCCGTCTTCATTGCAGCCTCCGCTACTATCGCAAACCCGAAAGAGCATGCAGAAAGGCTGGTTGGCGAGGAATTTGAAGTGATTCAGGAGAACGGCTCTCCAAAACCAGCAAAAGTCGTTCTTCTCTGGAATCCTGTCCCTATCTTTGATCCATATAACGATGCGGAACGTCTTTTCATAGGAGCCATCTCTGCAGGCTTAAAGACAATTGCGTTTTGTAAATCAAGGAGAGTTGTAGAGATCATGACCAGAAACATCAAGAGACATCTTCTCAGGATTGGTAAGGAGGATCTCCTGAGGAAGGTCGCCTCTTATAGGTCGGGATACTTGCCAGAGGAGAGGAGAAGGATTGAAAGGATGCTCTTCTCTGGAGAGCTGATAGGAGTCGTGGCGACAAGCGCATTAGAGCTTGGAATAGACGTAGGAGAGCTTGATTGCTGTATTCTGGTAGGATATCCGGGCTCAAGGATTAGCACATTACAGAGGGCAGGAAGAGTCGGAAGGAGGGTTGGGAAGATCGGCATTATCATAATGGTTGCTTTAGAAGACGCTCTTGACCAATACTTCGTGAAAAACCCAGAAGAACTCTTTTCTGGGGAGGTCGAGAGGGCCTTCGTGAATCCTGAGAACGAAAGGCTGCTCCCAAAACACGTATTGTGTGCATCATCAGAATTACCTGTCAGAGAAGGAGATTCTGCCTACTTAGGAAGTAAATTGAAAGAGATCTTAGAAAATTTGGAGAAAGGCAATCAGGTGAGGAGAACTGCTTTTGGTTACATCTCGTTAGTTAGTAGACCCCATGCAAAAGTTAGGATAAGATCCATAGAGGAACCTTTCACTCTTATCAACGTTGATGGCGGAAAAGAGATAGGTTACGTGGATGGAGCGAGGGTTTTCAGGGAATGCTATCCTGGGGCCGTTTACTTACACATGGACAGGGCATACCTAGTCGTGGGTCTAGATATCAAGAACA
>QMVU01000039.1 GCA_003661265.1 Thermoproteota archaeon
CCTTAGGACGATGTGCCAGGACATGCCGTCCAGCCCTATCAAAGCAGCTTTCCGCATGGGCTCACCTACAATCTTCGCATGTGCCTTCGGAGGAAATCACCTCGACTATCATCCGTGCCTCTGCCCTTAATTCCTCGGCTCTCACAGGACCCCTCCTCATTAACTCTTTCCTTAGGCCATCATCGTACCACAGCCTCTCGATGGCCTCAGCTATTTCCTCCGGCACAGGGTCGCAAATGATTCCTGCCCCGCCCACAACTTCCGGCAGACTTCCAGCCCTTGAGGCGACAACAGGTGCTCCGCAAGCCATCGCCTCGACTGCAGCAAAGCAGAAGGTCTCGTAAAGGGATGGGATGATGACGACGTCGGAAGCTGCATAGACCTCCGGCATCCTCTCGTGCGGCAGGGTACCCGCGTACTTCATCCTCCTCAGTACACCCAGGCTTCTGCCGATTCTCAAGACCTTCCCAAGATATCCTTGGTTCCTTCCTACAAGCAGCAGCCTGGCAGGAACCTTCCTAATCAAATAAAGGGCTTTAACCAACCTGTCGAGCCCCTTAGTCGGGTTAATCCTTCCGACGTACGTTATCAGGAACTCAGAACGACTTATGCCCAACTCGCCTCTGAATTGCTCTCCGGATACGCTTGGGGAGAAGATCTCCCCTATTGCATAGGGGATCTTAAAGACAGCTTCAGCCCTGAACCCATACCTCCTGATCGCGTTCATCCTCTCGAAGTTAGAGGGCGTCACAACTACGTCTATCGAGTCCCTAGAAGAGATTATGTTCGTCCTAGCCCAGGTTGGAAAGAGGGCGCCCAAAGGTCCCCAGGGAAGGAACCCTCTCCAGGGCCAGATCCCATAGTCGTCAAACACGATTCTCCCTGAGAAGCCCATTTTCCTAGCAATCTTCCCTGCTATGATTGCTGGAAGGTTTGTGCAGATTACAACATCGAAATTCAGGTATCTCCTGGCTAATTCCCTCATCGCAACATAGTCAAGCCCCGCCCTAAAGGGAACTTCCCCTAAAACAGGTTTAACGCCCACGTACCTGTCCCTTCCTTCTCCAGCTACCCTCATCGGCGAGATTTCGAACTCTCTGTCGAGTATTCCAGGGTAGTGGTTTACCTCTACCAACACCCTCATTCAAGGTCTCCTGTAAAGGTTGTTATAAAAGGGCAATCCTTCTTTTACTGGATGAGGATATCCTTCGTGAACCACACCTTCCTCCCAGGCTCAGGACCAGACAGGGTGATCATGGAGCTTAGCAGGAGGCTAAGGGATAGGCACGATATCAGGATATTCGCCTGCAGGTGGGAAGGAGAACACGTGTCAAAGGTCTCCTGCATCCATCCTCTGGGCTTTCCGGTTCCACTTCCGAGTTACAACCTGCTAAAGAAGTTGGAGGAGTTCGACGTGATAAACGTGCACTTCTACCCGTTCTGTTATTACGCTCCCTTGTTGAGGAGACCAGTCGTCATGACCTTTCATGGCTGGACAGATGTCCCCGAGAGGGGTGTTTCCCCCTTCGTTTGGGCTAGCAGGGAGGTCATAATGGACCTCTTGAAGCTGCCAGCGAGAAGGTGTTCCCTAATAGTTTCGGTCAGCAGGTACCTGGCCAACAAGATTAGGAACGTCTCAAGAACTGTGGTGATCCCAAATGGGGTTGATCTCTCCCTGTACAAGGGTGGAGAGGATGGGGGATACGTCCTATACGTTGGCAGGCTTGTCTGGTACAAGGGAGTTCACGAGCTCATAAGGGCGATCGCCAGCATGAAGATGGACCTACACGTCGTCGGCCGGGGTCCCGAGCTGGGAAGGCTCTTGAGGCTTGCCGAATATCTTGGAGTTAAGGGAAGGGTGAAGTTCCTCGGAAAGCTTTCGGAGGAAGAGCTCATTCAAGAGTACAAGAACTGCTCCTTCTTCGCCTCAGCATCAAAGTGGGAGGGATTCGGCATGCCCTTCTTGGAGGCCAATGCATGCTCAAAGCCTGTGATAGGCTACAACAGGGCCGCAATTCCAGAGAGGATCAGGCACGGATACAACGGGTTCTTAGCGAATGATTTCAGGGAATTAAAGGAGTATATGCGTATATTGGAGGAGGATGAGGGTTTAAGGAGGGAAATGGGGGCCAGGGGTAGGGAATTGGCCGGAGGATACGACTGGGATGTCATAGCTGCTAGGTATGAGAGGGTCTTCCAACAAGTGCTGAGGTGATTGATTGGAAGCCCTATTCATAGCAAACGGGATAACAGCTGAATCGGGAGTTCAGGTAATAGGAGGAGGCGAAGTCAGGTTCATAGAGATAGCGAAGAGGTGGTCAAAGAGGGGCGTAAAAGTCCATGTCCTGACAACCCAGGCTGGAAAGGAGCTTTGCGAGAAACTCAGTTTGAGGGCTGAATTTCACGTAATTTCGGCAGGAAATGGCACAGCTCTTGACTACGCGATGACCTTCCTGAAATCCAGGTTCGCCGTCCCGGTCAGGGATTTCGATGGAGTCCTGTACTCCACAACGGAGCACCTTTACGACTGCGCCCCAGCATTCAAGCTGAGGAGAACCTCTCCCCTGTGGGTCGCGGTGGTTCACTGGGTAGCCTCCCCCACCAGGAAGATGGTGGGCGTGGTCCCAAGCCTGGTCTTCTACCTAAACCAGAGGATGGGGCTGAGATATGTGAGATCTAGGGCAGATCTCATCTTTGCCGTCTCAGGGGTCGTAGCTGAGAGGTTGAAGAGGATGGGGTTTGATAAGAGGGTAAGAGCTGTTGCGTGCGGCGTCGACTACGATAGGATAAGGGAGATCTCAAGGAGGAACGTGGAGAAGCATTATGACGCCATATACATGAAGAGGTTCTACCCGACTAAGGGGATATTCGATGCCGTTGAGATATGGGATTACGTGGTTAGGGAGAGGAAGGATGCAAAGCTGCTTCTGGTGGGATTTGCCCCAAAAAACGTTCTGAAGAAGGTCCTCTCCATGATAAGGGATCTGGGCCTAGAGGAGAACATCTCGGTCAGGGGGCCCGTTTACGAGTTTGAGGAGAAGATATCGCTCTTAAGGACGAGCAGGATGTTAATCCTCCCTAGCTATGAGGAGAATTGGGGGATAGTAATAGGAGAGGCCCTTGCAGCTGGCATCCCGGTTGTAGTCTATGACCTGCCAGATATAAGGCCGATCTGGGAAAACAACGTAATCTGGTGCCCTCTGGGCGACAAGAAGTCCTTCTCCATGGAGGTCCTAAGACTCCTGAGGGATGAGGAATTGAGGGAGGAGCTAGGGGAGAGGGGAGCGGAATTCATGAGGAAGTACAGCTGGGACTCGATTGCTGAGAGGGAGTTAAAGCTAGTCAAGGACTACCTGAGGAGGGATTCATACAATGAGAGGTAGGTCTCCGCAACCTTCCTTAGATCCCTAAAAGCTCTAACGTATCTTTTTGCTTCCTCTCCCAACCTCCTGGCTAATTCCTTATCCGAGAGCAGCTTTGCGACGGCCTCGGCGAACCCCCTCACGTCCCCCGTCTCGACGTATATCGCCGAGTTAGGCCCTATGCAGGATATGTTCCACTTTTGATTTGCGCTGACTATGGGCTTCCCCATACAAGCTGCCTCTAAGAGGCTGTAACCAGCGTTCCCAGGAGCAACGAATACAGAGGCCCTCCTGAGGAGCTCCATTCCCTCCTCCCTTGGGACGGGTCCAATGAATTCAACGTAGTCCAGGACGCCGAGATCCTTTGCCAGCTTCTTCAGGTAGTCGAGCTGTGGTCCCCCACCGGCTACGATGAACCTAACCTTAAACTGGCTCAGGATTAGCGGGATAGACCTCACAAATGTCTCAGGACCCTTAACTGGGAGGAGCCTTCCCAAGTAGAGGACATAGCCCCCGTCCTCGTCTTCAACTTCAGGCAGGCAGCTGATGCCGTGGGGGATCATCGCTATCCCCTCGTGGCGGAACCTGCTCACTATGTCGAAGGCTTCTTCTGTCGGAGCTACTACAATGTCGGCGGATCTGATGGTGTAGCCGAAGAAGCTGTGGTAGAGGAGGGGTCTGAGGATCCTGACATACCATCTCTCCTGAAAGCTTCTGCCAACGTTGTGGGCAGTTAAAATGAACGGCACACCCCCTCTCCTTGAGGCAAGAGCTGCTATAAAGGACGTGATGTATTCCTGTCCGTGGGCATGGATCACGTCGTTTTCCTTGCTTAACTGTGAGAAGAAACGTGGAGAAGGGCAGGGATTTGGGATCGTTGGAATGGGCCTGAAGGAAGGGAAGCTGTAAACTTCAATCCCATCGACCTCTCCTGGAACGTCGCTGCACGTGTAAACTACTGGCTCGTGTCCCATCCTCAATAACTGTTTGCAGAGTTCATAGACATGAATTTCAACTCCAGCGCAAACTTCTGGGACAAAATAAGGTGTTACATGGATTATCCTCATAATTAGACCCTTCTCCTAATTTTCACGTAAACAGCCAGGAGGACAAGGAGAAGAGCACTTATGGCTGTTATTCCCTCGCCTAAAACTACATCATCGGTTTTCTCGAACCTAACTTCAACCTTAAAGTCTCCAGAAGCTTTAGGAAATATTAACATCATGCCTGGACCAGCTTCGAAAATCTTAAGCTTCCTTCCATCGAGGTAGGCCGACCACCCCCTATAGTAGCTTATCTTAACGAAGAGAGAGTCGCTCTCATCTGCTCCGCTCACGTATATCGTTAACTCCTCGGAAAGCGGGTACTCAAACCGGATGGATGCTCCAGATCCTGGCCTCCTCTCAGAAACAGCCCTTATGATCTCCTCAAGCAGGAGGGACTCCTCCTTGTTCATGTTAAGCACCGCGTGGTAAGGCAGGTTCAATCCTGTCCACAGGACCTTCCCCCTCCCGTAATCGATCATGGCCGCCAGTACCGCCTTATCCTCATCTACTATGAGGGGAGTTGCTCCTTCCCTCAGGCTCTCGTTAAGCGCGTATGACAGACCGTATTCTCCCCTGGAGAACATGGAGGCATTTACTGGCCTGGAGGTCCAATTCCCGACGAGGCTTATGTTGAAGTTGCTGTTCCTTATCCAGCAGTCAGTTATCGGAAAAGGCTCCTTCAGGCCGGATGAGGCGCCCCCATAGGAGAGGTCTCCGGTATCGATTATGAGGGACCCGCCTTTCTCCACATATTCCCTAAGGAGCCAGTAGTACTCCTCACCATCCACGTACCTTATGCCGAAGAGATATAGAACCTCGAAATTCGACAAGTTCTCCATCGAATGAAGTTCAACTAACTCCCCTCCGTAGGCGATGACTATTTCGTCGGAGACTGCCGGGGAGATAGCTGAGAAAATGCGTTGGTAATCGGCATAGCTCCCAAAAACCAGTACTTTGATGGTATCTGAGCTAACTAACTCAACAAGGGAGGAATTGAAGTCCTCAACCTCATAAAGCTGACCTGAGATCCTCCTCAGGCCCTCCGTAAACTTCGGGTTGTAGAAGAACCTCACGTTGTACTGCCTCGAGAAGTACGCTAGGTACGAGGGATCGGCGAGGTTGGTAAGGTAATACCAGAAGGTGTAGGCGAATTCGTTCGTCATGGCCAGCTGGCTGCTTCCCCCGCTGAGCCCCAAATCCGTGTAGAGGTCAAGCCTCCAGATCCACTCTATCATGTCGGTGGCAAGCCTCTCCCCCCTCTTGGAGTTCTCCCTAAGCCATAACATCTCGTCAGGTATCCTCGTCTCCAACAACCTGTGGTTCGGGGCTATGTTCACGTAAACCCCTCTTAGAGCGGGAGTTATTGTCAAAACCAATATTATGGGTAGAACAACGCTAATTTTCCCGGAAATCCTTTGGAGGACGTATCCTCCGATTATGGCAGAGAACAAAGAGAGGTATGGCGAGAATCTGTTGGGTAGGGGGAACGGAACTCCCAATATCGGGAAGAGGAGTGCAACGAAGCTTATAACAAAGCCCGCGGCAGCTAGCTTAACGTAACCTGCCTCCTCATCCTTAATGAGGACGGGAAGGCCAGCTAACGCCAGGAGTACCTGACCAATTCCTGGAGACCACAGGTTCCTCTTTAGGGTAACTCCGAACAGGAGCTCAAGGTGCTTGAGGAAGGCTTGTCCTTCAGGAACCCCTGCAACAGGAGCAAGACCTATCTGCCATCCACGGGTAACCTGGGAGTATCCTCCCTCCATGAAGAAGGGGAACCACCACCAGGCGGATAGGCCGAAGCCTACAATTAGGACTTTTAGGAGGACCTTCGGCAGGCGGAAGGTGTACTCTGGAAGGGTTGCTCCAGGCTTGATTATCATCAGGAGTTCTGGCTTCATTACTATCATTAGCGCTGAGAAGAGAAGTAGCAACAAGATCATTATGAAGGCGCTGTGGAAGTGGGATAGCGAAGTTGCGGCAAAGAGCGCCCCACATACGAGGGTGTCGATGAAGGATCCGGATTCAACAGCTCTTACGAAGAAATAGAATGTTCCGATGAAGAGGAAGACTCCAGTTATTGAGGGAATAGAACCGACATCCCAAAAAGAGTACAAATTATAGGAGAACGAGAAGAGAACTACGGAAGCGAAAGACCCCCTTCTCTTCAGGCCGAGGCTCCTGGAAAGAAGGTATAGGAAGGCAGATCCCATGCCAAATGAGAGGTATGTGAAGACCCTGTAGGCCTGAAACACGGAAATCCCTAAGGCCCATCCTATAAGGGCCATCGCCAGGTGGGAAAAGGGAGGGTAGAACCTCATAGCAGGACTGCCGAAGAACCAGGCGTCGTTCCACCTAGGTAGAGCTGGAAGGTACTTCATGATCCTGTTGACAGGAGACATGTGCATGAGAGGAGACCCTTCCCATGAGGCGTATCTCGGCACTCCCCGAAATATGAAGGCCGAGCTAATGGCTGAGATTAAGAAAGATAGCAGCACTAAGAGTACCTCTCCAAGCCTTCTCGACCTCAATTCGATCCCTCTGGCTGGGAAACCTCTTTAACCCCCATATAAACGCCACTTTATCAGGGAAGATAGCATCTTCAAAGGATCCTTTAGGACGCTGACCTTAGACTCCCCTCTGTAGGCGTACTTTATAGGAACATATGAGATCTTAAACCCATTATTGTGGGCTTTTATCAGAATTTCAGCGTCTATCTCGAAACCATCAGATGCTATCGGCCAAATTTCATCTATCACTTCCCGTTTTACGGCCTTCAGGCCAGATTGGGGATCATGGAAGTTTTTTCCAAATAGAACCAGTAGGATAAACCTGTAAATGGAGCTTAGAAAACTTCTAACGAAGCATCTTCTTGAGTTAACCCTCCTTGCCACGACTATATCTGCCTCTCCGTTTGAGATAATCTCGACCATCTCAGGGATCTTCTCGGGGGGGTACTCCAGATCCGCATCTATCAAGACGATTATGTCCCCCCTTACCCTTTCAAGGCACTTCCTTATCCCAAACCCCTTTCCTCTCCTCTCAGGAAAGCTAATAGCTTCTACGTTCTCGAATTTCCTTGAGAGCTCCTCTATAATGTGGGGTGTTTGATCAGAGCTCCCGTCCTGCTCGAGCAGGACCTCAAACTCATATCCGCTATCCTTCAGCACGCTGTAAATCCTTTTGAAGCATTCCTCTATCGTCCTTTCCTCGTTATAAGCCGGAACTACAACTGAGATCATGAAGCACGCCTCCTAAGAGCTATGTATAATAACAGGAGGAGTGCAAGGATCGGAACCATGAAGACCGGCATTTCAGAGATGAGAGTCCTGCTTATCATGTATGGGCCCTTTTCGTCCTTCAAGACTGCTCCATCATAGGTCCTGACCAAGATGTAAACGTCCTGGTACTCCACCTGAATATCGCTTATCTTAGCCCACATGACTATGCTGGTCCCTGAGACCTGGAGGTAAGTGTCCGAGATCACGACCCATGAAGCTCCGTTCCACTCGTAGAGTTTGCCGTCCGAGCTCAGCTTGTAGTCGTATCCTATTCCTCCTATGTCAACGCCCCCTGCCCTCGTGTCGAGGAGGACCTCGTACAAGTATGAGCTTGGATCCGGTTGAGACGCCTCAGCAAGCCTGAAGAAGACGCACGTATCGTTGTAGGTGGCGTACATGGCCTTGTCATCGACGCATGCTGGAGAAACCTCTTTAATCGGATCGGATCCAAGCTGGAACCAGTTAGAGGGCCAGGGCAACGAGTTATCTATTTTCGTAGTCATGAGCACGAAGTCCTGAGCTGATGTGCTGGAACTGGTGGC
>QMVU01000040.1 GCA_003661265.1 Thermoproteota archaeon
AGGCGATCACCCGATGTACTCGGTTGAAACCTCGCCCTGCTGAGCTGGCTTAGGTATCTCCTTGCTCTTTAACTCCTCCTCCAGCTTCTTTAAGGTTGCTCCTAGGGCATTGTACAGGGCCTTGGCTGTTTCCGGAAGGAGCACTATCTCCGCTACCATTTGTCCTCTCAAGACGTCTATGAAGCCGAGCCTCACGACTCCTTCCTTCTTTACGTCCCCTCCCCGAGACACAGCTTTTATGGAGATTCCTACCATGGCCTCATCCGCAAAAACCGGAGTTATCGTTGATGGGGTCTCCCTTATCTGGATCTTCTTTCTCTGCATCATGGCAACTACATGCTGGCCGTATAAAATCCCTGTGGAACTCGATCAACCTTAAAATCTTGGGGAGCCCCTCTTCATGATGTCAGCTGGTGAGGAGAATCTAGAAGAAGCGATCACCATTAGCAAGAGGGGGAAGAGAGAGTTAAGGACGATATTTGCCAGGGGTAAGTTCGCTCTAATAGAGTACAGGGATCCCATAACCAAGGAAAAAACTGAAAACAAGCTAAAGCTCGTCCTCTTACGCGATGACGGGGGGGTAGAGGAGTTCTTCATAATACCCCTGAAGCAGGCGAACAGGTTTCTCCTCCTAAAGTCTGAAAAAGCGAAGGGTCCTAAGGTTAAGGCCTGGAATCCGAAGACAGGGAAGTTAGAGGAAGTTATACCATAGGGATCCACATGGTTGAGAGGGTCTTGGGAGTAATATCGGACACCCACATACCTACGAGGGCGAAGAAGATTCCTAGAAAAGTCCTGGATCAATTTTCGGCTGTTGACTTAATATTGCACGCTGGAGATGTTGTTACAATTGATGTAATCGATGAACTCAGTGAGTTGGCCCCAGTAGAGGCTGTAGCCGGTAACATGGATTACCCAGATGTAAGGAGTAAGTTCCCCGAGTTCAGGGTTCTGGAAATCGAGGGGAGGAGGATAGGAATAAAGCACGATACTGGCTCCTACTTGGGATTAAGTGAGAGCGCAAGGTGGTTAGCCGCCGAAAACAAGTTAGATGTTTTGGTATTTGGACACACCCACAGGCAACTGTTGGAGAGGGAGGAGGGCAGGCTTTACCTGAATCCAGGAAGCCCGACCAATCCGATACCTCCCTTCTTCATTAGACCATCTTTTGCGGTCCTCAAAATAGGAGAAGAGGGAATTGAGGCGGAAATCATAACGATCTGATTTTCGGAGATTAGCTTTAGAGGAGCTTAAAAGGAGGAGTTCTTAAGATCTAGGACTTGGGATCGACGTGGATATCCTCATACTAGGAGGAACTATCATCACGATGGATGAGGAAAGAGGGGTGCTAAAGGATGGCTCCGTGCTGATTAGGGACAACAGAATAGAGTTCGTGGGAAGCAGATCTGATGGAGAGTCCTTCTCTGCAGAGAAAGTCATCGAGGCGAGGGGCAAGTACGTACTCCCCGGTTTCATCAACATGCACTGCCACATGTTTCAGGTTCTGCTCAGAACGGTTGGCGCTGACATGATACTCCTAGACTGGCTTAAGACAGCTATATGGCCCATAGTTCCAAAGATGAGCTACGAAGACGTTTACAACGGAGCTTTGCTCGCAATAGCTGAGAACATCAAGAGCGGGGTCACCACGATAGTGGAGATGCACTACGGAAACCCACACTTCGAGGCTGTCCTGAAGGCATTTGAGGACACTAAAATAAGGGGTTTCTTGGCAAGGGGTTTCTATGAGGTTGAGGCCTATGAGCCGCTGAGGGAGAAAGCCGATGACATCTTAGAAGATTTGAAAGGGCTCATGGAGAAGTATGAAAATGTCATGCCCGGTCCGATGCATCCGTGTTTCGTCTCAAACGACCTGCTTGTCGCGGCAAAAGAGCTTGCTGACAGGTTCGGCAGGAACTATTATACGCACCTCGCTGAGAGCGAGGAGGACGTGCAGCTCCTCGTGAAGAGAGAGGGGAAGAGGGATGCCGAGCTCCTTCACGATCTCAACATATTAGACGAGAAGTTCATAGGGGTACATGCTTGCAGGCTGAACGATAGGGAGATAGCTTATCTGGGAGAGAGCAGATCAAATACGGTACACTGTCCGACCAGCAACATGTACATAGCTGACGGTGTCTCTCCTGTGATAGAGCTCTCCAGGAGAGGGGTAAACGTTTGCTTAGCGACTGACGGTCCTGCCAGCACAGGCAGGCAGGATTTCTTCAGCGAGATGAAAACAGCTGCCCTCCTTCATAAGGTGTACCACGATAATCCTGCGATAATAAAGGCCAAGGACGTGCTGAGGATGGCTACCGTAAATGGAGCCAAAGCTCTCGGGATAAAGGCTGGAATGATAAAGGAGGGCTATTTGGCAGATTTAATAATCTTGGACATGTGGAAGGTTAACACAGTACACTCCTATGATCCAATAGGAGCTGTGGTTTACTCTGCTACACCGGAGAACGTGGATACGGTGATCGTGGACGGAAGGGTCCTCATGGAAGGTCGCCGTCTAACTCTTCTAGAAGAAGATGACATCCTTAGGAAGGCGTATAGGACGGCTGAGAGACTAATTTCCTCAAGAAATTAGTACGATGAAGTCTCCCTCTTCCTTCGGGAGAAAAACTGCGAGATTCCTACAGAATCAAAAATGAAGGCACTTACCTTAGCATTGAAGGAACCCTTGAAGGTGGCCTAGACCGCCTTTTCCCTTCCTCAAGCCCGGGCGTAAAATTTTAATTATCGCTCCGCTAGTTGCGAGCTAGGTGATCTGCTTCGCTAAGCGGGGATTTGAGGAGTTCGCGGAGAATATTAGGGAGATAGAGAGAAAGTGGCAGAAGGAGTGGAAAGAGAAGAAAGTCTTTGAGGCTGATCCCCGTCCTGATAAGCCTGGCTTCCTCTTCACGATACCGTATCCCTATACTTCAGGGCCTCTCCACATAGGACATGGGAGGACCTATGCGGTAGGAGACGTGTTCGCCAGGTACTTCAGGATGAAGGGGTATAACGTGCTGTTTCCAATGGCATTTCACATTACTGGCACTCCGATAGAGGCCATATCCGCGAAGATAAGGAGAAATGATCCAAAAACATGGGAGCTCTACAAATCTTACGTTTCCCTTTACGTTGAGGATCCTAAGGAAGTGGAGAGGATTGTCTCAAAATTCGTTGAGCCTATGGAGGTGGCAAAATTCTTTTCAAGCGTCATAAGCAGGGATTTCGATGCTTTAGGGTGCTCCATAGACTGGAGACGCAAGTTCACAACGGGAGATCCTGAGTACAACGCATTCGTCTCCTGGCAATTCTTGAAACTGAGAGAAAAGGGCTATATTACCCAAGGAACTTACCCGTTGCTCTTCTGTCCAGCTGAGGGCCAGGCTGTAGGAGAGGACGACATAATGGGCGGAGACGAGATAGCTGCAGAGGTTCAGGAGTTCATAGGCATCAAATTCAGGACTAAAGATGGTAAAGTGCTCCTGGCCTCAACCCTTAGACCTGAGACCATATTTGGGGTCACCAACGTGTGGGTTCACCCGGAGGGAAGTTACGTAGAACTTTCATTAAAGGGTGAGAGGTGGATAGTTTCTGAGAGGGCTGCAGAGAAGCTTAAACTTCAGGGATGGGAGTTCGAGGTCGTCAGGAAGTTCAAGGGAAGAGAGCTCGTTGGCCTGAAGGTGAAGGCCCCAAACGGATCAGAGGTTCCAGTTCTTCCTGCGCTATTTGTAGACGTAAATAACGCTACTGGAATAGTTTACAGCGTTCCAGCTCATGCTCCCTTTGACTACGCTGCTCTCATGGATGTCAAGAGGGAACCTGAGAAGTTCGGCGTTCCCAGAGAGCTTGTCGAAACCATAGAACCGATACACATAATCGATGTCCCAAAATACGGGGAATTCCCAGCTAAAGAGGCTGTTGAGAAGAGAGGGATCAGGAGCCAAGAGGAACTCTCTAAGCTAGAGGAAGCAACGAAGGAGATATACAAGGCAGAGTTTTACGGAGGAGTCCTCGTTGTAGGACCATTTGCAGGCACTAAGATCTCTGAAGTCAAGGAAAAAGTGGTTTCCTGGCTTATGAAGAGGAAAGACGCAGTTCCAGTATACGAAGTGACTGCAAAGAGGCTGCCGGTCCGTTGCAGGTGTGGAGCTGAGGTTCTCGTTGCCGTTCTGCCGGATCAATGGTTCCTCGACTTTAACGCACCAGGATGGAAGGAGAAGGCTAGAAAGGCCTTAAACAGGATGGAGATAGTCCCTGAAATTTACCGCAGGCTTTTCGAGGACACGATCGAGTGGTTGGATAAGAGGCCCTGCGCTAGGAAGAGGGGAATAGGGACGAGGCTTCCCTTTGATCCTGAGTGGATAATAGAGTCACTAAGCGACTCAACGATCTACATGGCTTTCTACACGGTTATTCACCACATAAGGAGGCTGAAGTTGTCAAAGGAAGCTCTAAAGCCAGAGTTCTGGGACTACGTCTTCCTGGGAAAGGGCGATCCGGAGCAACTAAGCAAAAACATCGGGATAAGCGCTGAAGACCTACGCAAGATGCGTGAGGAGTTCCTCTACTGGTACCCTCTTGACCAGAGACACACGATGATAGCCCACATAACCAACCACCTGAGCTTCAGCATATTCCATCACGTCGCGATTTTCGAGGAAAGACACTGGCCGAGGAGATTCACCCTGAACGAACCTGTGATAAGGGAGGGAGTTAAGATGTCCAAGAGCAAGGGAAACGTCATCCCACTCGTGGAAGTGCCAAGACACTACTCAGCGGACTGGTTCAGGCTCTACATGGTTAGCGCAGCTGACCTAAGTACGGTGCTCGACTGGAGGGAAGCGGGTGTGAGGACTGTTGGTAATAGCCTGAGAAGGTTCTACGAACTCGTGGACCAAATCCTCTCCAAGTCGGAGACAAGCAGCTCAGAAGAGAACGGAATTCTTGAGAGATGGATAGCATCTCGTATGAACAGCGCGGTTAAGGAAGTTGATGAGATGTTTTCCTCATTTAGACCAAGGGATGCAGCTATAAGGGGCTTCTTCATAGCCCTAAGGGACATGGAGACCTACATCAGGTATGGAGGAGGTAACTTCAGGCTGCTCAGGGATCTGCTAGACAAATGGATAAGGATATTGGCTCCCGTGATACCACACTTGGCTGAAGAAATCTGGCACAGGCTTGGACACAAGGACTTCGTTTCCTTAGCTCCCTGGCCAGAAGTTGACGAAAAGGCCATAGATCCGGAGATAGAGATAGCATATCAAGTGGTCGAAGATACGATCGAGGACGCCAACAACGTTTTGAAGGTATTGAAGGAGAAGCCAGAGACTCTGAAGATAATAGTTGCTCCAGAATGGAAATATCAGGTCATGGAGGACCTTAAGCAACTTAAGCCGCCCATTGATGTTAAGGACGCTATGTCTATCGCAAGGAACTTCCTGAAGGAGAAGGGAAAGGAGGCTCGGGACTTGGTGATGGAGTTCGTCAAGGCCCAGGGAGCATGGAAGAACGCAGGAAGAGAGATGGAAATGCATATGTTGGAGGCTCTGAGACAGATGATAGCTGAGAAAACAGGTGTCAGAACTGTAATCATTGAGAGGGCTGAAAGCACGAAGGAGGAGAGGGCGTCTAGGGCGCTACCTGGAAAGCCAGCTCTCGTTTTTGCCTAGGCATACCCGTCCTAATAATACCAGTTTTCGTTGAATGGCTCCCTAGCCCAACCAAACCAGCTTCCCCCTCCCAGGCAAGCGTTTCTTATGCTGCATTCCCCGCATTCAGGCTTATCTACCTTGCAAACTAGCCTGCCAAGGGACCAGAGGAAATCGTCGAGTGTAAAGGGAGATATCTGCGCTTTTTCAGCCACGACCTTGAGGGCTGCCCTTGTCATAATCCTCAGGGCAATGTCTTCCTCAAGCGTAGAGCTCCTCTCATTCCTCAGCAGTGGAAACCAGGACTTCTCAAGTCTTAACAGGCCGGTCCTTATGGCAATCCTCATGAGATGATTGTCAACGGCAACTTCCTCGTTTTCCTCGTCTTTAGGGGAGAAGATACCTCTTCTCTTCAGAAATTTCATTAGAAGAAATGACTTCTTCTCAACTGGATCCGAATAAGCGATAAACGACTTAAGAAGCTCTGAAAGCCCTGGCTCCATTGGATTTCCTCTTATCCTGTCTCCTGCTCTTTCTAAGAGGTTATATGCCTTTCCATCGTATAGAATAAGGAGTTTTGAACCTACATCCCTGAGCAGAGCAACCCTAACTTCGGGATCCCACAAGTTGACGCCGTCGGGGATAAACACCTCCCTAAATTCCTTCAGGGTAAGGCTAGCCATTCTCTTCGCCGTGAAGAACTCAGGATCAGCTTCATGCTTCAGCCTTGCAAGTCTAAAAAGGAGATCAGAACCGAAGAGCACTTCTCCCCCTATCTCCATCTCATAGGAGCCCCTTATCCTCGTCCTGTGATCTATAGCCGTCATGAACAAGAAGTAGGAGGCAACTATCTCCTCTTCCTCCCCTTTCCCTGGAAAGAACCTCTCGTCAAAGGCGTTCATCGTTGGCTTAAGATCAGAGACCACTTCTGCAAGTTTCTCGGCCACATCTGAGTCTATCCTCAAGTAGACCACCTGTTGTTTGAAAACCATAGAGTTAGATTTTAACTAAAGAGTGTTTCCAAGAGATGAAGGTGTACCTAGAAACATTTTCTCAAATAGATAAGGAGCTTGGTCTTCTATTCTATGCTTCAGATATCCCAGGCTTGGGAGGGAGAATAAAGGAGAGGCCAGAGGACTTCATCGTAGTTGAGAACTCCATCATAGAGCCGGATAGCTCGGGAAACCACCTCGTCCTAGTAATATGGAAGAAGGACCTTTCCACGAGAGAAGTCGTTGAACTGATAGCTAAGAAATTGGGGATTGGAAAGAAAGCCGTGGGCGTAGCTGGAATGAAGGATAAGAGGGCAGTAGCTATCCAGAAGATATCCATCCCCTATAAAGATGTAGATCTAAGGGAGCTAGAGGTCGAGGGGCATCTCAAAATTTTAGGAGCTTTTAGAGCTAAGAGGAAGGTGAGGGTGGGTTATCTTAGGGGAAATTTCTTCAAGATAGTGGTGAGGGGAGTAAAGAACCTAGGTGCTTTAAACGAAATTATAGCACAGCTGAGGGAGAGGGGCTGTCCCAACTACTACGGATATCAGAGGTTTGGTGGAAGGACGAGAAACCACGAGCTAGGAAGGCTGATCATCGAGGGAAATTATGACCTACTCGCCAGCAGAATGGGACTGAGAAGGAGGATTTCTGGAGTAAAGGATGTGCTTAGGTTGGATCTAAGGCTCTTGAGGTTCTTCATAAACTCCTATCAGTCATACTTGTTTAACCTCATGGTCTCCGAGAGGATGAGGAGGGGGCATCCCATAAACGAGTTCATTGATGGGGATTTCGTTAAAGGAGGGAAACCTGCCTTCCCCCTAATCGGCTACAAATCTAAGTTGCCTAGGGAGGAAGCAGGGGACATAGTTGAGTCCGTTCTTGAGAGGGAGGGCGTGGGTCCAGAGGACTTTAACCTCGAAATAAGGAAGTTAAGGGATAAAGGAGGTCTGAGGAAAGTTCCCATGACATATAGGCTTCTGAAGGCAGGAATTTGTAGCGAGAACGATGTAATTCTTTCGTTTTGGCTTGAGAAAGGTTGCTACGCTACGGTTTTGTTGAGAGAGTTCTGTAAGTGGTCAGAACCTCCCATTTAAGCTGGTTTCATTTGAACGCTATTTTCGTGGGTGCCATTTTCTCTGGAGCCAGGAACTTGACCTCAGGCATCTTCTCCGAAAGAAGTTTCTGTAACGTCTTGTGTTGAGAATCTGAGCCGTGTATTGCTATTACCACCTTAGGTTTTAGGTCCAGCGCCATTTTCAGAGCAGCTTCTGGGGAGGCCGTCGGGGAGGGCTTCCCGGTAGGGAGCAATGCCACATCTGCTTCAAACCTAAGAGGTACGTAATCCGAATCTCCGCCATGGAAGAGGGACCACGTGTCAGATGACAGCCTGTACAGCATTATCCTACCGACATGCAGCCCCTCAACCGCCTTCACATTTAGCTCTCCAACACGGAACTCTCCGACCTTAGCCAAGAACCTCCTCTCATCCGGGATGAATTCCCTTATTTCCTCGTAAACTGATTTCTCTGCCACGAAAAACGC
>QMVU01000041.1 GCA_003661265.1 Thermoproteota archaeon
AAATGGCCGGAATGACCTTTGAAAGGTTATTGGAACCTGAATTTGCATCAAAGCTCGTCCTCGAGGATCCGACTGTAAGCAGTACAGGGATAAACTTCCTCCTCTGGCAAATAGCAGCCTACAAGATGCAGGGAAAGGACTGGACTAGCTGGTGGGAATTAATAAAGGGGGAAGCCATGATTGCAGGGAGCTGGGGAGACGCTTACGACATATTCCTGGACGAGGCTCAGGGAAGACCCATAGTAGTGAGCTACGGGACAGATCCAGCCTATTCCTATCACTTCTACCAGGAAACCAGGTACAAGGCTGCTTTAGTTGAGTACGGAGGGAAGAAGTGGGCATGGCTTCAGATAGAGGGCATAGGTCTCGTGAAAGGGGCTCCACACCGGGAACTGGCGAAGAAGTTCATCGAGTACTTTTTAAGCCCTGAGGTCCAAAAGCACATCCCCCTTAACAACTGGATGTATCCAGCGAACTCTAAGACGGAACTGCCGGAGGTCTACCTGAACTACGCTATAGATCCATCTAATGTGAGTCTGATGAACGAAGTTCTAACTCAAGAGGAGATAAGGGAGAACCTGAAGTCCTGGTTGAACTCCTGGAGGGAGATAGTTGGGGGCTAGCCCGGCTGAAGGTCAGTAATAAATTTCAAGTGTGATGTAATAGGTCGAGAGTTGAGATACAGAAGAGGAATCAGCTTTTGGCTTGGGGTCCTCTCCATAACGTTGACGCTTGGCCTCTGGTGTGCCAGCTCCATAGGACTTCTCAAGCACGGAGTTCCCTCGCTGCTTGATGCCGTGAGGGATAAGGCCATAAGGAAGGCCTTCAGCTTCTCCCTCATCCAAGCACTTGCCAGCGCATCCTTATCCGTAGCTCTGGCAGTTCCAATCGCATATCTGGATGCTACTTACGATTTCAGGGGCAGGAGGATCTTGAAGGCTTTTGTTACTATGCCGTTTACCCTTCCGACGATATCTGTGGCCCTCTCTTTCCTCCTGCTTTCCCGAAAGGGGATCATAGCGCCTGGATGGCCCTCAATAATTGCAGCTCATACTTACTTCAACTTCGGCATGTGCTTCCAGATAATATCGGCGACTCTGAGTTCAATAAGCACAGACATGGAGGAGGCAGCTGAAACCCTTGGAGCTAGCTATACCCTGAAGTTAAGGGCGGTGGTCTTGCCCCTGATCTCAAGGGGTCTCCTCTATTCCTTCACACTGACGTTCGTCCTCTGCTTCACTAGCTTTACGATCCCGCTCCTGCTGGGAGGTCCGAGGTATAGAACGTTAGAAGTGGAGATCTACTCCCTGTATAAGGTTTTCTTGGACGAAAAGCTTGCTTCAGGAGCTGCTCTCCTGCAGCTATTTGTTACAGGAGCCCTTTCCATAGCAGCTTTCAGGTCTTGGCCTGCAGCCAGGTCGAGGGGCGCGAGGGTTAGGAGGAGTTTACCAAGGGATCCTCTTCACGCTGTCCTGCTGGCATACTACTGCGTCATGGCATGCCTCTCCCTATATCCTGTGCTTTATCTGGCGATTAGATCCCTCTTTAATCCTATAACCGACGAATTCTCCCCATGGATTTACCTAAAGGTGCTCTCCAGCGAGTTTGATCCCTCTTTAGGATCTTCCCCATTAAGCTCCCTGACAAACAGCCTCTTCTTTGCCATCATGAGCTCTCTCATCACCCTTACCTCAGCTGGTCTCCTCCTATCTTCTCCCGCAAGGCTAAAGGAGCTAGGGATTCTTATCTCCCTCCTTCCCCTAGGAACATCGTCCATAAGCCTTGCTTTAGGCCTTTACTCAATAGGAAGCAGGTTTCAAGTTCCAGGGTGGATCCTGATAACTTCTAGCCACTTCCTAATTTCAGCCCCTTTCGTCTTCAGAAGCCTTGAGGCTGGGGCATCAACCGTAGATCCAACTTTGATGGAGGCAGCTGAAACCCTAGGTCTTGACAGGTTGGAGGCAACCTTCAAGGTTCTCTTGCCCCTAATACTTCCCTCATTACTCGTAGGAGGTTTTTACGCCTTTTCTATGTCGATCTCTGAGACTTCAGCGGTAGCCCTTCTCTCGACCCCTGAAACGCAGACTTTAACAGTTGTGGCCCTGAGATACTCTGGAGTCAGGAAGTTCCAGGAGGCAAGCGCCATATCCTTTATAGTCTGCCTGATGACCTGGATCCCGCTCCTTCTCCAGTACCTGGTGGAAAGAAGGATCAAGTGGGCTAGGAGATGAGACATGGTTGAGGTCAGGCTGAGGGGCGTGTCCAAGAGGTTCGGAACAACCTTAGCGCTGAAGGAAGTTGATCTAACAGTCCCCGACGGAAGCATAACGGTCGTCGTTGGCCCTAGCGGCTGCGGGAAGACGACGATGCTCAGGATAATAGCAGGCCTCGAGATTCCCGACTCCGGAAAGGTTCTGTTCGATGGGAGGGATGTCACCGGGCTGCCTCCAAGGGATAGGAATGTTGGAATGGTCTTCCAGGATCTGGCCCTCTTCCCCCACCTTACAGTCCTAGATAACGTTGCCTTCGGCCTTATAGCCAGGGGATACGAGGAGGACGAAGCTAAAAGGGTGGCCATAAGTCTTATAAGGCTCCTGAAGCTAGAGGGCCTCGAGAGGAGGTATCCCCATCAACTCTCGGGTGGACAGAGGCAAAGAGTTGCTTTAGCAAGGGCTTTAGCTCCAAATCCATCAGTTCTCCTACTAGATGAGCCATTTGGAGCTCTTGATGCGAGACTTAGGGAGAGGCTCCTCTGGGAGGTTAGAAGGCTCCACAGCGAGCGGAAATTCACCGCTATACACGTCACTCACGATCAGGCAGAGGCCTTGGCCATCGCAGACAGACTTGCCATAATGAAGGATGGTAGGATAATCAGGGAGGGCCCCTCTGAGGAGGTCGTTAGGGATCCGAGGAGCGAGTTTGCGGCCAGATTTCTGGGAGCAAATGTATTGAGGCTAGAGAAGGTAGATAACTCCAAGTATAGGATTGGAAATCAGGTTTTAAACCTTCAAAGCGAAGAGGAGGAAGTCTTGCTCGCCTTCTACCCTGAGGAGGTTGAGCCTTCAGATGAGGGACTTGAGGGGGAAGTAAAGGCCATCTCCTTCTCTAGGCTTGGATACAGGCTTATCGTCGACGTGGAAGGGGTTGAGGTTGAGCTTCTTTGGAAGGGCAGGCCTTCCCAGAAGGTTAGGTTCAGGCCCACCAACCCCATGCTAATCTAGGGTTTTAAGCAGTAAACGGAGGTTACCTCGATGCTTACCCTCGAATCCTTGAAATTGGATCCTGAAAAGGTCTGCTCCTTGATATGCGAGTTTACCAGAGATCTCGTCAGGAGAGCCGGAGCCAAGGGCGTCGTCTTGGGGATAAGCGGAGGCGTCGATTCCTGCACCACCGCGGCCCTGATGGTTAAGGCCCTAGGAAGGGAAAGGGTTCTAGGCCTCCTCCTGCCTGAGGAGGGAGTAACTCCAAGGGAAGATCTGGAGGACGCTACGAACCTTGCAAAGAGGCTCAGAATTAGGTATGAGACCCTAGAGATATCGGGTATAGTTAGGGAGTACCTGAGGCTCCTGCCCAGGTCTGACTTGATAGCCGAGGGCAACCTCAAGCCCAGGATAAGGATGACCATCCTCTACTACTACGCCAACTCCCTGAACTACCTGGTGGCAGGCTCAGGGGACAGGAGCGAGATCCTGATAGGGTACTTCACCAAGTACGGGGACGGAGGGGTTGACTTCCTCCCAATTGGAGGGCTTTTCAAGACTCAAGTTAGGCAGCTTGGCGCCTATCTTGGGGTTCCTGATAGGATAACAGCGAAGCCAAGCTCCCCCAGGCTATGGAAAGGACATCTAGCTGAGAAAGAGCTGGGAATGACCTATGAGGAGATAGATCTTATTCTCCACGCTCTATTCGACCTGAAACTCTCCGTCGAGGAGGCCTCAAGGGAAACAGGGCTCGAAAGGGACAAGGTCCTAAAGGTCCTTAAGATGCATGAGGAAAGCAAACACAAAAGGGAGATGCCCCCCATAGCTCCCATAAATGGGTGAGGATAATGATAGGAGTAATTTCGGACACTCATGATGATTTAGAAGCCATAAGGTCGGCCCTGGAGGTTTTCTCGAGGGAGGAGGTTGAGTCCATAATACACCTGGGCGACCTAATCTCACCATTTTCCCTCAGGGAGTTGGCAAAGTGGCAGGGAAGGGTGGATCTGCTCTGGGGAAACAACGAGGGGGAGGCCCTAGTTGCAAAGCTTGGCGTGGAACTTGGGCTAAAGGTTCACACCTCCCCAACAGAGCTGACGATCTCGAACAGAGAGATCCTAGCATTCCACGGATTTGGAAGCGCCTCGCTCACCGAGAAAGTTGCAAGGATGATAGCCGATAGCGGGGAGTATGACCTCGTCCTATTCGGCCACACCCACTCACCGATTGTGGAGAGGAGGAAATCCCTCCTGGTTAACCCCGGGGAGGCCTGCGGGAAGCTTACGAAAAGAAGGACGATTGCGTTGGTAGACTTGGATAGGATGGAAGCTGAGATAGTTGAGCTTTAACCCTCCTGAATTAATCCGAGGAGCTTCAGCGCCTTTATTATCTCTATCGTCGTCTCCACCTCCCTCCCCTCAGCCTCTGGCTCGAAGGAACCATCTTCCCACTGCTTCTTATTCAAGATTCCCAAGAAGTGCTTGACCTCCGGGTCATTGGCGCTGAATCCAGCACTTGCAAGGCTCCAAAGGAGCCATCCAAGCTGAGAAGGCTCCCAGGAGTCTGATGGGATCTCCTTAAGGAAAGAGATTGCCCCTTTCACAGTCCAGTTATCCCTCCCGAGCATCATGGCCAGAAAGGATGCTGCTACCCAGTTTGTATGCAGGAACCCGTAGAAGTGGCCGTCCGGGTGGACGAACCTCATTAGGAAGTCCATGGCATCTATCAACTCCTCCCTGTCAACGTAGTTGAGTTTGGCAAGCCAGAAAGAGGTATAAGCCGTTGTCAGGACCTTTGCCTTGAGGTCGCCTGGCTTCATCCAGGGAGGGGGGTTGAACTCCTCTATTACAGAAGGTTCCTCCCAACTTCCATCGCTCTTCTGGACGGAAAATAGGAAGCGTACCACCTCATCTACGCTTTCGTGGTCCAGGCAGTTATACTCCTCAAGCCTGACTAACGCCAGCAGGCTGTCCATTATGCTGCTGGGCCTTCCCTTCTCAAGTCCATACGGAAATCCGCCATCCGGGTTTTGCAATTCGACGAGGGAGTTCAGGACATCCTGCTTTGCCTTCCTTCCAGTCAGGATGCACTCAAGCCTCTCCCTCTGCTCCGGGTTAGAGTTCTTCTGGACGAACTCTATCGCTAGCTTTGTATCCAAGGAAGGCCTCAGCTTTTTCGCCACTTCCTTCTCCTCCTTCTCCTCTTTCTTACCAAAAACTTTGAAGAAGCTCATTGTAATCCCTAAAAAGCTTGTGATACCCAGCCAATAGTGAACGGACTTTGAGGCCCAAAAAAACGCGCTAGGAAGCCATCCCATTACTAACACCTTCGATGAACATGTTCCCTTAGATCTAAAATATTGTATTGCATGACCGCCGATGGTCCTCAAGACGGGTCAAATCAGTCAAGCTTTTAATGATGGCTTGCTAATCAACAGAGGAGAGAAGATTGGGTGAACTCTTAGAGAAGGTTAAGCAGGCTTTGGATGAGGCTGGCATAAGATATGCCATGTTAGGGGAGCAGCCCGTCATACTAACGAGGTGGAAGACTCAGGAGTTCGATCCCCTGGACATATTCCTGCTTATAAGTGAGGAGAGGGGTGTAGTCTCCCTCACCGCCTCTTTGGGAGAGGGGTTCAGCGACATGGAGAGGTGGATGCTCAACCATAACCACAACTTCGCCTTCGCCTTCTACTCACTGGACGAGGACGGCACGCCCTACATAAACTCCCAGCTAGACGCCGGTTGGATAACGAGTGAGGCGGTTATCATAGCTCTTCAGGCTATGATAATAGCTGCAGACCACTTCGCATCAGAGAGGAACAGGGGTTCCTCCGAAGTTGACTGATGGGCTACTAGGAGAGTTCTTAAGACGATCGGTAGAGTGGGATGGATTGGTTAACCTCTCTTCTCCTTGGAGTCCTTCAAGGGGTAGCAGAATGGCTTCCTGTAAGCAGTGAAGGGTGGATTTACGTCATATCCACGCTCCTCTTAAAGATAGACCCGAGAGAGGCCCTTACTTCAGCCCTCTTCCTTCATCTAGGGACGTCAACAGCTGCCATTTTGGTCTTAAGGAGGGAGATAAGGGAGGCACTCCTGGAAATCCTAAGGAGGAAGGACAATGGGTTGGGAACCTTTCTGGCCTTTACAACAGCATTCACCTGCTTCACCGGCTTCCCACTCTACCTGTTGCTGAGGAAAGTCCTTCAACCATCTCTTGGAAGGGCTTTAGCCCTGGCTACGGGATTCCTCTTGCTGGGGGTAGGGCTCTTCATTAAAGCGGCGTCTTCTCATCGAACAAGGGAAACCTCCCTCTCTCTAGGATCTAGCGCCCTTGCCGGGTTTCTTCAGGGCCTATCAGTACTTCCCGGAGTCAGCAGGTCGGGAATAACCCTGGCCGCCCTCATGTTCCTGGGATTCGGCAGGTCATCCCTTAAGATCTGCTTCCTCCTGGGAATACCGGTCACCCTTGGTGCTTCCCTGCTACAAATCCCCTCGTTGGACATCAGCATGCTTCCTGCCTTTGTCTCCTCATTTCTTACGAGCATCATCTCCTTAAGAACCCTGCTCTCCCTTTCAAACCGAATAGAACCCTGGAAACTATCGTTTTCCTTTGGGCTAATGGCGATCCTGCTCAGCGTCCCCCTGTTTTTATGATTATATGCTGGAGATGTAAGTTTAACTGAGAAGGTATGACCATAGACTCCTCGTACCTACTCAAGGAGCTCCACTACGATTTTTATAGCTTCGTAGAGCCTGAGATAGAGCCTGAGACCACCGATGTCTCTTTTGCAGATCTGCTTCCCGAATTGGAGAAGGGAGGAACCCATTCAAGGAGGATAGCATCTTCTAAGTTGTACAAGCACCAACTTGAAGCTTACGAGGCCCTAAGAAACGGAAAGAACCTCGTGCTAATATCCGGAGCTGGAAGCGGGAAGACGGAGGCCTGGTTCCTTTATTCTGCCCTTGGGAGGAAGAGGACCCTTGTCATATACCCAACCCTGGCGCTTTCAAATGACCAGATAAGGAGAATTGGGGAGTATTCTACGGCCCTAGGTCTTAAATCAGATTCCATAGATTCTCTCAGGGCAAAGGAGCTGAGATCTCGACTTGGGACGAGGAAGATGAAGGAACACCTGGCCTCCCTAGATGTCCTGATCACCAACCCTGCCTTCCTGCTGAACGACTTGAAGAAGTGGCCTGGAGGTAAGTCCCTCCTCTACCAATTTGCCACGAAGATGGATCTCTTCGTCATAGACGAGTTCGATTTCTACGGCCCAAGGGAGATAGCTCTCCTCGTCTCGATGGTGAGGATAATGAAACTCCTCCTGCCTAAGGGCTTCCAGATAGCCGTTTTGACGGCAACTTTGGGCAATCCGGAGGAGATGTCCTCCCTCCTCTCCTCCATAAACGAGAGGGACACAAGCGTAGTCTCAGGAAAGCCCTTCAGGGTAGAGAACAGGGTATACATAGTTCTTGGAAAAGATCTTAGAAGCCTTTGGCTCTCTCTTAGGGAGAGAAAGGATGAAATATTGTCCGAAGAAGTAGGAGATGACATAAGGAAGGCTCTGGAGGACTTCGAGAGATTTAAGCTTGACTTCTACAAGGTGATAGAGGCTGCCAGGTACGCAGGAATCGAGCCTCCAAGCGTTGAGGTTGATGTCTCTGAGA
>QMVU01000042.1 GCA_003661265.1 Thermoproteota archaeon
ATAACATGCATTCCATTACTCATTACAGGATTTATGATAATAGCTAGCGTTGGGGGTTTTAAGGAAAAGAGGGAGATGGCTGTAAGACCAGTAAATGTAGATGGAGACATCATAAGAGCGAATCCAGATCCTAAGGCACCAATAACTCTTGTTTCGATCCTAACGATAGACAGGGGAAAGAGAGAACCAGAAATTGTGCTGGAATCTAACTTACTGTTCATAATATCCGGGGTCCTTGCCTTGCTCACCTACCTATTCCTAACCTAGGTGATCTCATGGATAGAGGTCTGGGGCTGTCCCTGCTCCTGATCTTGACAGCTTGGGTTCTGATAATCTCGGGATTATACCTCATTGCTAAAGCGTTAGTTCCATTAGAAGCCCAAAATGCTTTATCAGCTAAAATTATCGGCATATTTAAGGTAATAGGGGCTTTTCTCTTCATTGGATCCTTGCTCTACGCGTGGTTCCTTTTGACTAGGTATTTAGTGACAAGATTTAAGACCAAGAGCCGAATCGCTTAATTTCCTCCCATAAGACTTCCGCGGGATCCTCGCTGGAATTTAGGAAGGCTTTAGATTTCCTTTTAAGATCTTCCCTTGCCCCCTCTTCCCTCATATACCGGACTATCTCATTAACTATCATCTCAGGATCAAGAAGCTTAACTATTAGCCCTCTATCTATAAGAAGTTGGGTTACACAAGGCTCTCTAGCTCCGGGAAACATCGAGATAGAAGGAACCCCTAAAAGAGCTGCTTCTCTAGTCATAGTTCCACTTGCTCCTATGAAGGCTACTGCCCCGCTTATGAGCGCTAACGAATCTTTTGGGCTTTTTACTGTTATAACACGCCCCATTAGTCTTCTCTCTAAGAAAGAGGATCCTTTTCTAGGGAAAAGGTATATCTTTAGTTCTGGTACTCTTTTTGCTAAAATGAAGAGAGTTCTTTCAAAAACAAAAGAGTTTCTATTATCTTGAAGATAAGAAGCCCCAAAGGGCGCTGGTCTCGCGACGATGTATGGTTCACTAATATTTTCAGCCTCAGCCCGAGATCCTTCCAAATAATCTAGGACATGCGCAACTTCTGTAACACCTCTAAACTTTCTTATCCTATCAAGGGCTCCCATTGAACTTAGTACATCATCTGGGAAAACTTCAGGAACAATAACAGTCTTACTCAAGGGGAAAACCAGTTTGCTCACATGGAAGCTCAAATCATTATCGTTCAAGTTTACAGAAGGTATGCCTAGACCAAATGCAACCCTTGCCAATTCTGGCGAGGCTTTTGATGCTGCAACACTGGCATTAAACTCAGATACTATGTTTGTCAGAGAGATCACTCTCATTAGGTGTTTTGAAAGCTTCTCGTTCAAGGAGAAACCATAAGAGCCAACTACTCTAATCTTTCTCAAATACTCAGGTAGAAAGAACCTAACGAGCTCTGGTAAGGAATCCAAACGCCTACAACTTATTAGAAGGTCCTCTATCTCTCTTCCATGCTTTCTCAGCAATCTCCTGAAGAGTCTCACATGTGGAAGATTGACTAAGTCAACCCAGAGCCGCATCCCTTTGCACCAAAAGGATGGTGGGCCCGGCGGGACTTGAACCCGCGACCTCCGGCTTTCTTAGTTGTCCGGAGCGGAGCCATATAAGGCTTACGCGTTGGCTTTTAAAAGCCAACTCGGCGCTCCATCCAGGCTGAGCTACGGGCCCACCTCCTTGAGATAACCAGATGGTATATTAAAAGTTTCCACATTGATGTTTTTTGACGACGATGTCTCGACCCTATGAGCCGGCGGTAAGAGTAAGGATTGAGGATATTCTTAAGGGAGAATTCGAAGAAACTACGTTAAATGCTGCCAGATTCTTAAGATTGCCTCCTCTATTTGGCATTTCAAGCTTAGTTAGTCGGGTGAGGGTTCTAGGGATAGTCACTTACTCTATGATAAGCGAGGATCGCAGGTATGGGAAAGTGATTTTAGAAGATGGAACAGGCGCGATATCCCTAAGAGTCTGGGATGAAGACATAGATCTGATAGTAGATCATGATACTGGGGACCCGTATAATGTAGGGACCATTCTAGATGTTATAGCAAGAATTAGGGCTTATAAGGGTGAGAAGTACTTGTACCCAACCTTAGTTATCAAATTAAAGGATCCAAATTGGCTCATTGTTGGAAACTTAGAATTAATGAGGAGAAGGTTAAAGCTTTTGGCAACTTTCTTAAGATCCTCCTTCGAGAGTTCTGAGGAGATGAACCTCAATAATGGCTGAGAAACCCTACTCAATAGTCGAGGTCCAGACATTTTGCGGAACCTTTTTAGACCTCCTTAGTTAGATGCAACGGGGCATTCAAATGTCTTCACGAGAGGAGTATCTAGAGATGCTGAGACATGCTAGGGAAAAATTACCGAAGATATTGATAACAGGAGAAAGATTTCATCCTCCAGAGCCCGAAGTTGTAATTGAAGGGGGTCAAACCCACATAGTAAACTTTAGGGAAATAGGTGAAACTCTGGGTAGGGATCTCAAACTCATAGCCACCTTCTTGTCTAAGAAGCTGGGAACTCCATACATGATCACTGAGAAGGAAAAGAAGCTTGTTCTAACAGGCAGGATAAGACCTGAACTAATAAAACCAAGGCTTGAAAGCTTCGTAAATACTTATGTCATATGTCCCGTCTGTCATAGACCCGACACAGTCTTGATAAGGTACAAGAGGAGCTTAATACTGAAGTGTAATGCATGTGGTGCAGAAACTCCAGTTCCAAAGATCTAGGGGGAGGTGTAGCAAGTGGGCTCAGAAGAGGAGGACTTTGAAGCAGAAATGGAGCAACTACTCCCAGCTGACGAGGAACTTGAAGTCTTTGCTAAAGTAATTGAGCCGCTGGGAAAAAGATGGTTCAGGGTCGAATGCTCTGATGGGGTCATCAGGATGGCTAGAGTACGCGGTAAACTAAGGTCTAGGAGACACTGGATAAAGAGAGGCGATATCGTGTTGATAAGCATATGGCCCTTCAAGAGAGATAGGGGCGACATAGCCGTTAGATACAATCATCAACAAATAGCTTGGCTCATAAAGAAGGGATTCATAGATAAAAACTGGGTAACGGGAGAAGAGGTTGGCTAATGGTTAGAGAGCTAGATTTAGATGAGCTAGAGGAAAAAATGCATGAGCTCTTAGAGGAGCCTGAAAAAAAGAAAAGAGTGAAGGATTCAGAATATAGAAAGGTTAGACAGCTCGTGTTTGATGAAAGGACCGTTAGAATTCTTGTAAAACTCTTTAACAAAGGTGTGATAGAGGATTTTACGTGGATCGTTAGTACAGGAAAGGAGGCCGTTGTCTTGGCTGGAAGGGGTCCAGAGGGGGAGATCGCAATAAAGATATACAAAATAGCTACGGCTAACTTCAAGAAATACTTGGAATACATCTCTTTTGACCATAGATTTGTTCCGACAGGTGATAAGGCCAGAATAGTACGTATCTGGGCTCAAAGAGAGTTTAGGAACCTCGTAAGAATGCACCGGGTCGGAGTAAGGGTTCCAAGGCCGATAGAGGTCCAGGGGAACATACTAGTTATGGAGTTCATAGGGGAGAAGGGAGAGCCAGCCCCTCTCTTGAGGGATGTTCACGATATGGAGGATCCAGAAGGCTTCCTATTTGAAATCCTGTCAGATGTGAGGAAGATATATTTAGAAGCCGAACTCGTTCACGGTGATTTAAGTGAGTATAACGTGATGTATTGGAAATCAAAGCCATGGATAATTGATGTTTCCCAAGCAGTCCCATTAAATCATCCTTTAGCCCTAAGTATGTTACGAAGGGATGTTGAAAATCTGACGTCCTTCTTTAAAAAAAGATTCAAGGTTAAAGTTCCTGATCCTTATGAGTTCGTAGACGAGCTAATCTCCACATTTGAGATCTGAGAAGGAGGTCTTAACATGATAAGGATCCGCATTCCTAAGGAAAGGATTGGAGCACTCATTGGGAAGGAGGGCTCGGTTAAGAGCAAAATCGAGAGGCTTACTGGAGCAAATCTGAAGGTGGATAGCAAGACCGGAGAGATCGAGATATCCTTTCCTAAAGGAACTGAGGATCCATTAATGCCTATGAAGGTTGAACGCATAGTTAGAGCAATAGGCAGAGGGTTTAGCCCTGATAAGGCCTTAGATCTCTTAGCAGACGATTATGTTCTTGAAATAATAGATTTAAGAGCTATATTTGGGGATAATAAGAACGCGATAAGGAGGATAAAAGGGAGAATAATAGGAGAAGGAGGAAAGGCCAGACTTTACATAGAGAGAAGAACAGGGGCAAAGATATCGGTGTATGGTCATACGGTCTCCATAATAGGAAAATATTACAACGTGATTCCAGCAAAGGAAGCTATCATGGCCCTTATTGAGGGAAAAAGCCATGCTGCTGCTTATAGGAGGATGGAAAGAGAAATCGCACAGTTGAAGGAAGCTCAGTTTGCTGAAAAGAGATTGTTAGGTGAGTGATGAGATTGCCTGGAAAAGCGTCTGTCTACAGGGAAGAGCTGGAAGAGATTAGTCCGGCTGATTTCTTCTACAGGAATAAGGCTCTGGCGGGTTTCGATAATCCAGTAAAGGCAACTTATACTATCATTAGGGAATTAGTCGAAAATGCGCTTGATGCCTGTGAGGAAGCTAGAAGACTTCCAGAAGTGTCAATAGTGTTGAATAAAGTAGAGGAAAAGGACAAGTCTATAGATATTGATTCAGAAGTTCCAACAGAGCTCTATTCGCTCTCTGTTAGAGACAATGGAACTGGTTTATCTGCTGAAGAAATACCTAGGGCATTTGGCCAGGTTTTAGTAAGTTCTAAGTATAAACTGATGCAGAGTAGAGGAACCTTTGGACTTGGGGGGACTATGGCCCTTCTCTATGGTCAGATCACTACAAACATGCCATTCGAAATTACCTCCTCCACTGGCAGTAAGATTCACAAGATCACGATGAAGATAGACATACAAGCAAATAAGCCAGTTGTTCTAAGAGAACAAACCTTAGGAGTGAGCATTGAACCCTTTACAGAGGTAAAATTACATTTTAGAGGCAACTATCCGAGAGCCAGATCGAAAGTGATAGATTATCTGAGACAGACCGCTATGATAACTCCCTATGCCAATATAGAATTCAGAGAACCGGATGGCTCTTTATACATATTTGAAAGAAATGTGAGGGAACTTCCACCCTTACCTAAGGAGTCATTGCCTCACCCCAAGGGTATAGACCTGGAATTACTTCAGAGAATGCTTAAAGGGACAAAGACAAGGAGACTAGTCTCTTTCTTAGAGACAGAGTTCCAGAAAGTTGGTAGAAAGACTGCCCTAGAGATCTTACGAAGAGCAAACCTAGATCCAGCTCTAAAACCTAAGGAACTCACTTCTGAACAGATTTCAGCTTTGTTTAGGGCCATAACTAACTACGATAGATTTCTTCCACCAGATCCATCGATATTGTCTCCCTTGGGAGAGAAGCTATTCATGGCTGGCATAAAAAAGGAATTAAAACCGGAATTCGTTTGGGCAGTTAAGAGGCCGCCATCATCTGTTTGGGGACATCCTTTCTTAGTAGAAACAGCTATAGCATATGGAGGAGATATAAATCCAACGGGGAAGGTACAACTATACAGGTTCGCCAACAGAATCCCACTGCTCTATGATGCATCCAGTGATGTCTCATATCTAGTGGCTAAGAGGATAAACTGGGATGTTTACGGCATTAAATCCCTGGAAGAAGAACCAATTGCGTTATTCGTACACGTGGTCTCGACTAAGATTCCCTTCAAGACCGTTGGCAAGGAGTTTATGGCGAATGAACCGGTTTTGGCGAAAGAAATTGAACTGGGATGGAGGGAATGTGGGAGAAAACTAAAAGCATATCTATCTGGTAAGAACAGGGTTAAGAGAGCGATCAGCAGGTATATTGCGTTTAAGAGATATTATGAAGTCATAGCCTCCTCTCTAGAGGAGCTAACTGGGAAAAGGCCTGCTGTTGATGAATTGTTGCGCAAGTTAGCTCCGACCGTCGAGGAGGGAGGTGAAGCAAGGGATGAGTCACAAGAGGCTTGAGATTGAGAGGAAAATACTGCAGATAGCTTCTAAGATAAATCAGGATATAGAGCAAGGTAAGTTTCCAAAACTGGAGTTTCCGCCGAACTCAGCTTCGAATATAGCCTTCGATGAGAGCGTTGGCTACCTTTTCAAGCCAACTTACTACACGCGGGTCGATGGTGGGCACATAAAGAGCGTAAAGACTCTTGCCGGGTTACTTTATGGGATGAGTAGGGTTGTGGATCACCTCAAAAGCGGTCTTACCATGACAAAGAGGGATTTCTACTATATGCACAAGGTTGAGAGGTTAAAAAACACGTTATGCCCTAAAGATCAGACAGAAACGGATTCTAGGATCGTACAGATGGAACTCATACTCGGCATGCCTAGGGAAGCATTCTCCATAATAAGTGACCCTAGAGGATGGATATATGGGGACATTGAGCTTGTTGATGCGTCTGGCTACACTATTAAAGCGGATAGAATTGGGGAAATGGGGTACTCAGTTCCCCCAGACCCAGAAAATATAGAGTTCAAGAAAATAGGCGTTAAAGCAGTGGTAGCCATAGAGAAAGTTGGACCTGCAAAGAACATGATAGAACTAAAGATTCCCGAGGAGTATGGTCTAGGAATTGCAATACTAAAGGGACAACCCTCGAGAAGTATGAGGAGATTTCTAAGAATGCTTTCAGAACAAGGAGTGCCCATAGGGATACTAACTGACCTATCCCCTTGGTCCATAAGGATAGCAGCTACCGTCATATACAATAGCATAAGCTCCGCTCATATTCCTGGACTAGCTGTGCCTAACGCTGCTTTCTTAGGAATAGAAACAAAGGACGTAGAGGAAGGCTTCTTCAAGGATTATCAGTTCGCACTGGAGGATCTTACACCTCTAGACATAAAGGCCGCTAAGGATAACTTAAAGCTTCCAAGCCTACAAGGAGAATTCTGGCAGAGAGAGAACCAATGGTTCCTTAAAAGAAAGAAAAAGGCGGAGTTAGAAATATTTAAAGCGATGTCTCCGTCAGCTAAGAGGCTTAAGGAGCTTTTTGTCGAATATCTTAGAGAGAAACTGGAGGAGCGGCTAGGAGTTAGTATATGAAGCCCCCTCATGCTTACTGAAAAACGCAAAAATTCTCCCAAAAATAGCGATTTTCCCTCCTGTCCTTTATTGTTCGGAAAGGTGCTCATTCCTCCCTTTATCTGGAAGAATGTGTTGCTAATCCGCCTATTGATCTTGTGAAAATGCTTATATACTGGCTTAGAACAAGCTAATGTTGCTCCGGTGGTGTAGTCCGGTCAAGCATAGGGGCCTTTCGAGCCCCAGACCCGGGTTCAAATCCCGGCCGGAGCACCAATCACATTTATCAAGTATGGGAGAGAAATTCAAGAATGTGCGGGGGTAGCCAAGCCAGGTCCATATCTTCGGGGGATCTCCCGAAGATGACTATAGGCGCTCGGTTCAGGGCCGAGTGGGCGTAGGCCCGCGCGGGTTCAAATCCCGCCCCCCGCATGTATAATCTTCTATGAAAACTTGTTACACATGATTCTTCTCTCTATTAACTAACGAGATTGGTCTTTTGAATAAAATCGTTTATATAATAGACCAGATTAGCCAGATACTCCAATTAGAGAATTTACTGCTTAACTTATCAACCAAAAGAATTATGAATCGGACGGCAATTAATCATATTAGCCCCGTGGTGTAGCGGCCAAGCACGCCGGGCTTTGGACCCGGCGA
>QMVU01000043.1 GCA_003661265.1 Thermoproteota archaeon
GTTCTAGAGGTAAAGGATGTGAAGTCCGTCTCCTTACCATCTTCGATAAGCATAACTGTGCCCCAAGGGGAGATAGCTTCTGTCTCTGTGACAGCATCCTCCTCTTGGCCAGAGTATGTGGAGCTGTTCAAGGCATCCAGCTTCCCAGACTGGGTCCAATTCAGCAACGTGACCCTAGCTCCTTACGAGTCCAGACCAGTATTCTTCACCTTCAACGCAAAGGGAAGGTCTCCAGGTCCCTGGAAGGGGACTATCTACATAGGGGCAATAACAGAGGGAGGTCACTACGAGGAGCACCCGATCAATGTGACGATGATGGTAAACTCCTCCTCTGGCTCCTCCCAGCCTGGATCCTCTGGGAGCAAGCTCCTAGCTTTCATCCATGTCGTGGAGCTTGACACCTTGAAGCCCATACCGAACGCCTACATCGTTGTAGACAACTCGATCCCAGGGCAGACCGACGCAAATGGTACTGCGACCTTCCTCCTCCCAGCTGGAACCCACACGATAAGGATAGCCAAGACTGGATACCAGGACTTCTCCAAGTACTTCGATCTCGCCCAAGACAAGCAGCACTTCACCTTCTATATGCTCAGGCTGACCCAGCAGAACAGCAGTTCCACGCAACCCCAATCGAATGGATCCATACCTCTGGCATCGGTTCAGCTCATGTGGACGAGGAAGGAGATCGAAGTTGAGAGGGACGAGGAGACCGTGGTGAGGAACATAGTCTTCCCCTCTGGCGGGGTCTGCGAGCTGCAGATGATAGCGGTAGCTGACGAGCCAGTATGGATAATAGCCTCGCAGCCCATGCCCAAGAAGATAGCCTCCCCAGAGTACTCGCAGCACGGGGAGGGCTATGCTGTGATCGAGATAAGGGTAGTCGCCCTAGAAGTAGAGCCTGGAACCTACGAGAAATCCTTCGTCCTCATAGGAGCCAGGAATACGAACATAACCTTCACCCTTGTTGTGAATGTCAGAGCCAGCTCTGGAAACTCTAACTCAAGTTCCTACCCCTACGCCTACGGAGAACCAGTAGCTGTCGTAAAGCTAAGCTCTGGAGTGAGCATAGAACCAGGTTTCCACAACGTCGTTGAGCATGAGATAATAACGGTAGACGTTCCAAACAGCCCCAATCTAATCATCGCTACGACTGGTCAGATAGCCCCACACTCCTCTCCCGTCATATTGGGACCTAGGAAGATAATGGAGTTCATGATAAACGGGGACTGCACATTAACCATCAAATGGCGGGAAACAAGCTACAACCTCCAAACTGGACAGCTCGAGGTTCGCAACAGCACATCCTACCAAGGCTTCGGAACTTATCAGTTCAAGGTTAGCAGGGAGGTCCAGAAGCGTGCAAAGTGGAAGATAAAGGTGAAGTTCGAAAAAGCGGTGTACTACGCTGGAGAGATCATCGAATTCAAAGCCGTGAACAAGACTGGAACACTCGAGCTTGACTGGAACGGGGAAATGAAGCTGATCCCGGTCGGAAGGCAGGAAGCCGAGGAGACAAACATAACCCTCCCCATTCCAATCCCAAGGCTAGAGCCCATAGAGGTGGACTTTGACAACGATGGGGAGGCGACGAAGCAGATCTTGGCCGCTGGGGTCTACAAAGTAGTTCCTCCGACGGGCATACCATTCGAATCGAGCTTTCCAATGATAACAGTTCTTCCCAGGGTTCTAGATCCATACGAAATAGACTACAAGGTTCACTTGGATGAGAAGACGTTCATCCCAGCGACCAAGGGCGTACGCATAAGATACGCAATACTGGAGGAGGGAAGGGTTGAGGACTTTGAGTACGACGAGAAGGGCGTTAGCTTCATCATAAGGGGAGTCAGGGACATAAACATAACAGTCGTAGGCATTCTGGGAGCGCCGAAGGGAAACGTCCCGGCTGGAACCGATGTTGTCTATTCAATTTTGATAGAAAAGGAGCTTATAGGAAGGCCTTGGCGCTGGATCTTATGGCATAGAGTGGCTCCTTTTGCAATCCTTTTGGGAGTCATCGGTTTTGCGATTTACACCTTTGCTACCGAAGGCGCTCCCTTCAGGAGGAGAATACCGAGCTTTAGGAGGTCGAGAGGATCATGATATTCGGTCTTTTGGATATACTCTCGCTTCTCCTCTTATTTGGAGTTATATTTTGGATTATAATTGAGGCCAGGCTTTACGATTACTACACCTTCACGATATGCGTTCCAGGATACCCCCAGGTCCCCTACATACGTCTGATTAAGGGGAAGAGAGTTCCCGCTTTGATAATAAATCCAAACCTAAAACCCGTCGGGGAGGAGAAGGAAGAGGAAAAGGAAGAAAGCGATGATGAAAAAGAGGAGGGAGAGGTATGGAGTGGAGGCTTCACCCTTCTATTCAAGAAGGTAAGAAGTCCAGATCAAAACCTGAGAAGAAGGTGGAAGCGCATCTACCTTGTTTATCCTCCAGGGACCACACCAGAGGATGTTGGATGGACCCATGTTACGAAGAAGTTTAGAAGACACCACAACGTCGTCGCCCTCGTAGCACCCTTAATGTCCCCAGATGGGGAGCTTGTCCTTCTACTTGATCCAATCAAGCACGAAGTTCCAGAGAAAGTTGAGATAAACGTAGATGAGTTCAGGGAGGGTAAGATAAGAAACAGGACTATCAAAGTGCCAGTTGCCCTCTTGGTTGAAAGACTGGCACGAGCGGAAAGGGAGAGGGCCAGGGCCGAGTACAAGATTGAGAGGCTTAAGGATGACATAGACCGCCTCGACAGGGAAAACAGGAACATGAGCCTTCAGATAATAGCGGATCAGGTGGAAATAACCAAGCTAAAGACACAGATGAGACTCATGATCCAAGACATGAAGGATCTATGGTCTTTCGTCAGGGAGCACAAGATGTTTAGGAGGGCTCCCCCAGAGATAAGGGAGCTTGAGCGCAGGATAAAGCAGCTTGAGAAAGAAGCAAGGGAGGGTGAGAAAATTGTTGAACAATTACAACAAGAGATCTAAACTGCTGAAAAGTTTGCAGGAGGAGTACGAGAGGATAAGGAACCTCCCAGATATGAATAAGGAGCAGGTCTCAAGCTGGCTCTCTTCAGTTCTTACCTTCTCATCGAAGCTTAGCGAGGCCATAGCTCCCTTCAGCTTCTACAGCCCCGAAACGGGAGAGAAGGCTGAAAGGATCAGGCTTGAGTTCAACTTCTTTTATCTCAGTCTGCAGAGCTTGCTAAAGAGAACCAGAAGGCTGCTTGACGCTGGTAAAGCACGCCTAAAAGATCTAAACAACATACTTGATAGCCTGGACTATCTTGTCTCGCTTGCAATCCAGTATCTCCAAGCTGTGGAAAACGATCAGGAAGTGGCCGAGAAAGCAACATGGGCGGAGATAGAGAAAGCCAGAGTAGCACCCGTAGGGTTTGGGGAGGTGAGCGAAACTGGCTGAACAGGAAGTGGAGGAAGAGGAATTCACAGTAGGACATGAGGACCTCATAGGAGCAGCGTACAATGTGTATCTAGCTAATCCTTATGTGGAGTACAGGCTCGGAAGGCTCTTCGATCTCTGCGTTACGCTTTGGAAAGTGGGAGTTATAAACGATCAGGAGGTGGTTGAGATCCTTTCCCTTAGAAACGGGGCAATTTGCTGGATGAACTCCCCAGGACGAGGCAAGTGGATCAAGCTTGAGGAATACCTAACGAAGATAGATGTACTTCTGCTCAATTTTCTGGCACGTCTACCGATGAGGGTATTCCGCTATGCAATAGAGAAGCAAGAGGAGAAGGAAACTCTCCCAATTGTCGACTTGATGAAAGCTCTGAGCAAGAAGCGTGAGGGAGGTGAGGAGAATGGAAGCGAGCGAAGAGTATAGCGACTTTCTTAAGGAATTCCTGATGGAGAGCACCGAGGTCAAAGCTTGGATAGGACCTAGAGGTTCAAGGAAAACGTGGTCCTCCCAGAGGATAGATGAGATAGCTGTCGAGGAGTACAATAAACACATCCTGCTTGTGGATGTAAAGGGAGATGACGAAACCCTCCACCTTCCAGCTCCGAAAGAAGTGGGAGGCAGGCTTACAAAACAATATCGCCTTCTCAAGGACTATGGTCTGGAGCCGAAAGGTTGGAAGGTGAAGTACCTCACGTTCAACTTCCCTCCAGGACTCCAGAGCATCCCAGCCACGTTTGAGCTTGCTTCCTTAACTCCCAGGATGATATCTTTCGAGCACTTCAAGTACATGGGAGGCTTCCTCTCAGATACCGAGTCCAGAATGCTCTTCGACGCTTTCTACGATGCTGGTGGCCAAAAAGCCAGCGTGAAGGACATAATAGTCTCGCTTCTGAGGGAGAACAGGAAAGTGCCTCCTCGCCTCTTGGCTTTGCTTACCTCTGGCCTCTTCAGAGATCCAGGAAAAAGTCCCCTAGAACCAGAGAAGCTCATAGACATAATTCGCAAGCACGACTTCACCGTGCTGAGCATAGCCTACTTCTCTGGTGCTGAGAACATAGGTCGATTCTGCCTCTTCGTTACGCTAAGCAATTTGCTCGGGTATATGAGGGATGTGGGCTTTCCGCTCCAAATAATAATCCATCTTCGGGAACTAACAGCGATAGCTCCAAAGCAGTGGATATACGGCAATATATGGCATCTACACAGACTCATCGTTGACTTCGTTAACATCCTAAGGCAGGCTAGAACTGCAACTGGCACGCTGATCGTTGAGACTCAAGCAGCGTGGTACATCCCCACAGCCCTTTTATTCAATATGCCAGCGGCATTCGTCTCCCCTCTCTCGTTACTGGATGAGGAGGAACTTAAGACGATAAGGAAGCACTTCAGGGCGTCGCTGGATGACGAGATAAAGAACAAAATAGAGAACCTGATAAGGGCAGTGAAGCTCAGCAAGACGCTAAGCAAGGACGACCTCAAGGGCAAGTGGTTCTTCTTAACGAAGGGAGGATTCAGGGCGTGGATTCCACCCTTACCTCCTCCAGTCAGCGCAAGGATTCCCGAGATAACAAGGGAGAAAGAGGCCCTTGCTTGGGATAGATGGCTCAAGGACAATGTTCCCAGGGTGGACATAAGCGACCTGAGGGACGAGGCCATAAGGGCCTACCGCTACTGGAAGGCTTTAGCCAGAAGCAAGAAGCTGGATAGGGTGAAGGGTCTCGAGGGTCTGATTCCCGTTGTTGAGCTTCCTCTACCAAGCAAGAGCGATCTGAAAAACGCCCCAAAGTACCTGGCTGCTTTGGCTTGTGTAATTGCACTCGAGCTAGATGGTGTGAAGGAAGAGACATTCATCATTACTGGGCACAAGATAAGGAGCAAGGCTCGAGCTTGGTATGGAGACGCAGCCAGGTGGCTCCTTAGGGATGAAAGCCTGAACAGCCTGAGACCTTCTGGTCAATCAAGGGCACGGATAATGGCGGAGATGATGGGATTAAGGCTCGTAAAGACAAGTTTAGGCAAACCAGCTATCGCAGTTTCAGTCCCACGCTTCAAGCAGGCGTGGGAAAGATGCAAAGACGTGTTGATTTCCAAGGCAGAGTTGGGCGAGGTGATGCGCCTTGAGGCGTAAATCCGCCCTTCCTGTTTCTTTCTCTCTTTCCGCCCTTTCCCGAGATTCCGAATATTTGTGTGTTAGTGGCGAGATTGCGTCGCAATTTTGCACGGACGCAATCACCACAGAGGATCCATTCTCAATACTGAGACCAGGTGAAATGTTACTATCCGAGACTGAACGGGCTAGTTTCGGAAAAGTTTCACCCTCGGTCCTGAATCGCATGGGTAGGCGCATAGAGGAGACAGCTCTCATCGCCTTGAGGCTCCTCCTCCCAGAAGGCGTGAAAGCTGAGAAGGAAGAGTTCCTTCATAGTCCTTATGACATAATCCTCATCTCAGATGGAAAAGAAGCCTACATCGAGGTCAAGATGGCTTTAAGTAAGAGTGCTCTAGCGAAGAGAGTTGCGAATGCATTTAGGAGACCTCATCCAGAGCCGTTTGCTGTTTTGGCTACCGTGGGCTACTTCGACGACCCTCTCGAGTATGCTAAGGCTGCGAAGCTTTACCTCTCTCCCTCTAACTCGTTCCGTTTGAATGAACGCAATTTACGCTCGTTTTTGAGGAGGTGTGGTATGATTTGAGGGCTAAGGCCCCCTATCTCCTCTTCTTTCTATTGCTCTCATTACAGCTCGTCCCAGCCAGCGCTGGGAACGAAACGAATTCAACACTGCCCTCTCCAATAGAGAAAACGAAGGGCTATTGGTACGAGTTCAAACAGGCCTTCAACACGACAGCAGCTTGGTATAGCCTGCACAACATAGCCCATGGAACGATAATAGTGCTCATGGGCATGCGCGACTTCCTAAGCATAGTCTTCGATGCAATATTCTACGCTAAAACTGGAAGGCGCATGAGCCCGGAGGCTCGTACTTTTCTCGCAAGCGCCATAAGCTTTGGAATACTCTGGTTCCTCTACCTCCGCCACCTGGAGGAGTTCCCCTTCTTCAAGCAGATAGCCCTCTTCCTTATTCTGCTCTTCCTCTACTACCTCCCGGATCTGATTCCAAAATTGGTGGAGGCGATGGCTAAATGAAGCTGGAAGAGATGCTGAAATTTGCCCTTTTCCTAGCTGCCACCTCCATGTGCATCAAGACATATCCTCCTGAATCCTTCCTCTCTTCCTTCTCCCTAAGCTTCTTCGTCTTCATTACGAGCTTCGTACTACTTCTCCTCTCCTCGAGAAAGCCAACTAATAGCGACGAAGAGTTTCTAAAACTGCTTCTTAAGCCAAGAACCTTCAGCTTCATGGCTAACCGCTTCAGCAAGAGTACGGCGGCAAGGAAACTAAAAAAGTTTGGAAGCAGGGGATTTATTGTAAAGGTAAAAATTAGAGGGAAGATTTGTTATCTAATAACGGAGAAGGGCCTAGAAGCTCTCGACCTGCCTCTCCTACGAAAGCTTTTTGAACTTCTGAGAATAAAACTTATTCTACTTTTTCTGGCAAAAGAAGGTTTTTCGAGGAAGGATCTGGGTCTCTTGTTCGAACAAAAAGCACTCGAGATCCTCAAATCTTGGTTACCTCCTTCTTATGATGTAAGACCCCATGACAGCCCGAATGATCCTGTGGATATCATAATAACCAAAAAAGATGGAAGAAAAGTGTTTGTAGAGGTAAAATCCGCAAAAGAATTTGACAGAGCCCTCTGGAGTGCGAAGTTGGCTAAGAGAAAAGCCCATATTATAATATTTTTTGCTAGGGAGTACGGAACAGAGACTCCCTTCTTGCTTGATGGGGACTCATTCACCCGTTTGACAAGGGAAGTTCTTCTTGATAAGGTGCAGAGGGCATTTAACGATCTTTCATAGGTTTTTTATGGAGCAGTCCCACCCTTGGGACTGCTCCATCTGTTAAATATTTTAATTGTCCCATGAATGGGACAAGCAAGCTCTTTTCTCCTTCATTCTTACAGCCAAGTCCCCCTCGTGGGACAATATCTCCTTAAAAATCTGATTTTACAGTAAGATCTTGATCCCGCCAGAGAGCGGGGGACCCAGCAGGTGAGAGGGAAAGTGTTAGGTCTGATCCTGCTGTTCGGTGTGCCAGCAATTTTCGCCCTCCTCGTCAGGAGAGAAACGGACAGCGATCTCGCGGGCGCCATAGTCTTCTTCCTAATGCTGGGAGTGATGTGGTACGGCCTCAACACCTACGCACCTGGCCTGCTTCGGACGGGAGTGGGCGGAGGGGTCCCGGCCACA